>JACMNW010000383.1 GCA_014378345.1 Pseudorhodobacter sp.
CCAGTGCTGTCAGTGCTGTCGGTGGCATCCGTTTTGGGGCTGGGCGGAGGCAAGTCTGCGGTTGATGCGGGCTATCTTGCGCATGTTTACGGGTTTGAGGCGGCGGTTAAAGCCGCCCGTGCGTCTGACCCGGCGATGACCGGGTTAACCGCAACGGACTTGCAGGACGGAAGACCGGGTGCGCGGCATGGTGCGTTTGGCGTTTACAGATGGTAGTCGGCATTCTGGCGGGTCGCCCCGGCGCGGATATACCTGATTGAGGCGCGATTTTATGCACTTGTTTCGATGTGGGGGTTAATAAAATCGCGGATGCAATCGTGCGGCAGGGCTTACTTACGGTTGAAGCATTGGAATCAGCCTTGCGGGCGGGTACAAATTGCGGCTCCCGCCGCCCCGAGATGAGATCATTGATCGCGCGGCACGCCGTTTCTATGTTTGAGGCGGCGAAATAGTGCTTTGATACCATAAACTTATCTAGGCTAGCAGGGTTTTTCGCAAAAGTTCTGCCAAAATGGCTTGTGGTGTTTGGTTGATATCTACGGCAATGGCAGCCTCGTCCAGATTTGGCGGTTCCAACGCAGCCAGCTGGCTATCCAACAGCGCTGCAGGCATGAAATGCCCGGTACGTGCCGCCAATCGCGCGGTCAGAACCTGCCGTGATCCGGTAAGGTGCAGGAACATCACCGGCTGCTCCAATTGGCTGCGGATCACGTCGCGGTAGCTGCGCTTCAGGGCAGAACACCCAATGACAACAGGTCCCGTGGTCACACGCAAAGCCCGCCCCACGCAGACCAACCATAGTGCGCGATCATCATCATTCAGGGGCTGGCCTGAGGCCATTTTCACGCGGTTGGAATCAGAGTGAAGATCGTCGCCGTCCATAAATTCGGCACCGATCGCCGCCGCAAAAGCAGCCCCGATCGACGATTTTCCGCAGCCGGAAACCCCCATGACAACAAAATGTTCCATCACAAAGTTGCCGTGATGCCACCATCGACATACAAGATGTGCCCATTAACAAAGCTAGACGCGCCCGAGGCCAGAAAAATACACGCGCCAACAAGTTCTTCCACATCACCCCAACGCCCCGCGGGAGTGCGCTTTTCCAGCCAGTCGGAAAATGTAGGATCGCTAACAAGGGCTGCATTTAGGGGCGTGTCAAAGTAGCCCGGGGCCAAAGCGTTGCATTGCAGGCCGTATTTCGCCCAATCTGTCGCCATGCCTTTGGTCAAATTACCAACCGCGCCTTTGGTAGCCGAATAGGGTGCGATCCCTGCGCGGGCAACGGCAGTCTGCACTGAAGCCACGTTAATGATTTTGCCGGATTTTCGCTTTATCATGTGGCGGGCCACCGCTTGGCCAACATGAAATACTGACGCAATATTGGTTTGCAATAGCCGCTCAAATGCATCGGCAGGAAAGTCTTCCAGCGGGGCACGGTGTTGCATACCGGCGTTGTTGACCAAAATGTCGATGGCCCCGATTTGGGCTTCAAAATCGTCAATGGCGGTGCGGACGCCGCCATGATCAGTGGCGTCAAACGAAAGTGTCGAAACTTCAATGCCCCGAACCTGAAAAGCCTGCGCAGCGGTTGCCAGCTTGTCTTTGTCCCGACCATTTAGCACGATTGACGCACCGGCAGATGCAAGACCCTTCGCCAAGGCAAAGCCAATACCCTGTGACGACCCGGTAATCAGCGCGCGCTTGCCGGTAAGATCGAACAAAGACACGCTCATGCGGATGATCCCTTTTGTCTTGGCGCCACGAGAATTCGTTTTATAAGTTAACGATAACATGTAGGTGTCAAGCAAGTGCATCAGGTAGGCCACTGGGTGGCCCGGGCGAAAGCAGATAAAATCCGCCTGATGACAAGGGTGATGTGGTGGTTGTCCGTTTCAAAGCCGTTGACCAAGCGGCAGGTCGTCGAAAATCTTGGCAAGATTTGAGGTGAGGTGTAAGTCGGGCGTTTTGCCGGGCAGCCGCGCCCATATGCCCGGCTAACCTATGCCAAGGCGACAAGATGGTTGTCCCAAAGGGCATTGCCTTGGGTCATTGGCACCAGCGCGTGGTCAATTATGCTGCTGATCGTACCGAAGCCATCGGTCAGTAAAAATCCATTCGGCGCGGGGGCAATGCCACTGGCATCTGCGCGCAGAATACCGGTCAGAAATGCCCCATCCCTGTGGTAGATTTGCACAGCCCCGCCGTGGGAAGATGTGATCGCAACCTCTTGCCCCGTGGGATCAAAAGCGATCGATCCGGCGTAGCCTTGCATCACGAACATTTCTGCTTCGGGCACAGCACACAGTCGGGGTTGCTGGCCTAGTTTATGCAAACCCAACAGCGGCGCAGGTTCGGCAGGATCGCCTTCCCATTGCAAGGCGAAGGCCACGGTCTTATCCGCTGCAATAGCCAGATGCCGGATGGAATTTTGGCGATAGTCCGCCGTCAGTTCGATCAGGTCTGTGATGCTTCCCGCCCCATCCAGATAGGTCAAATTGGGGCGCATTGTATCAATGTTAAGCTTTGTGCGGTCTTGCGGGTCGGTCTGGATGCCGCCATTGGCTACGACCAAAATGTCACTGCCGGGCAAACGTTTCAGATCATGCGGGCCGATGCCGCCCGATGGCCAGGATGTGATGCGTCGGTAACCATCTGCCGCATCCCACAACCCAACACGACCTTCGCTGGTGGTGGCGATCACTTCGGACGTGTAAAGGATCTGTCCATCTTTGGAAAAGCTGCCATGCCCGTTGAACTGGGTGCCATCGGGCGGGGCCAGTCGGGTAAGAACTGCACCGGTCACGCAGTCTAAAATAATGGCATAAATGCCCGGCCTGCGGGCAAAAGCCACAGCCTCGGGTCTGTTGGGGTGGGCTGTTGCAGCATGGCCGCGCGCGGGCAGGGGAATGGTGAAAACGGTTTCACCCATTGCTGTCAGGCCATGCAGGGCGAAGGTGCCATCAGCCAGCTTTGCCGCAGCCAGAAAGGCAGGGCTTCCTGCATCGGCCCAAGACAGGCTCGGTAGGGTTGACGCTGCCAAAAGGCTAGCCAGAAATCCGCGGCGGGTGGTCATGGCTTAATCTCCATCTGCGGCATTAAAGCCGATGCCAACGTTAAGGGCGGGGCCAATTTCGGCGATGGTTGCATCGCGAACGGTCCAAATGGCTTGCTGAAGGATTTGGGCTTTAAGCCAACCTTGCGGGGTATTTACGTCGGCGAAGGTTGGGTCTTGCACCTTGGCGGCCATCGCAAATGCGCGCGTAAAGGCGGCGTCGGTGACCGGGCTCTCAGGCACCAGTGCTTTTGCAAGCTGGTGAAGGGCGGCCAAAGATTGTGTGACGTTGTGCAGGCTGCGCCCTGATGCCCGCGCCTCGGCGCGATCCGGGCGGGGTTTATCAAAGGTACCAAGTGGGCGGCCAACGCGGTCATCACCAACAAACTCGAAGCCCGTGATCAGGGCGGTGTATAGCGCCTGGCGCGCCTCGGCTTTGCTGGTGAAGCGCGTGTTGCCAGACGCACCGGCGGTTTGCAGTGCGGCGGCGAAATCAGTTTGCCAATCTGTTTGAATCTGCGACGCAAGCCGGGCTAGATCGGATGTGGTGGCGCGGACAAGCGCGCAAGAGTAGTCACCTGCGGGCAAAGGCTCAGTCGGGTACAACAAGCGTTCCAGTGACATCAGCCCGCGTGCGGCGACGGACACTTCGGCAAAGGCGGCAGGATCATTCACTGCAGGGTCTTGGTTGCGCATCATTGCGGCTTGGGCTTTCGACCCAAGGCTTTTTGGGTCTGGCCAGAATTGAATGGCAAGCGCGCGCCCATCAACTTCGGCCGGGCCAAAGCGTAGGATGGATACGCCAAGCCACGCGTCAAAAGCGGATTGGTAGGCGGAAAACACGGCGGGGCCTGCGCAATTCGCTTGCGCCGCCGCATTGAGGGATTTCGTCGCATCTGCAAACGCGGCGTAACCGGGCAGAATGTAATCATTTACCGCTTCGGCCACATCGGCGTGCAGCGGGGTGGCACACAGGGTGCACAG
>JACMNW010000384.1 GCA_014378345.1 Pseudorhodobacter sp.
ATGGGCGGGTATTCAGCGACGCTGCTTAAAGGCGTCACCGGGTCTGGCAAAACCGAGGTGTATCTAGAGGCGGTGGCCGAATGTCTGCGCATGGGGCGGCAAGCCTTGGTGTTGCTGCCCGAAATGGCGCTGACGGCGGAGTTTTTGGCGCGGGTAGAGGCAAGGTTTGGCGCGCGGCCTGCGGAATGGCATTCCGGCGTCACGATGACCGAACGGCGGCGGCTTTGGCGAATGGTGGGGGAGGGCCGCGCGCAGTTCGTGGTGGGGGCGCGGTCGGCGGTGTTTCTGCCATTTCAACAGCTTGGGCTGATTGTGGTCGATGAGGAACATGATACTTCGTATAAGCAGGAAGAAGGTGTTCTCTATAACGCCCGCGATATGGCGGTGCTACGGGCGGCCATTGTGGGCGCGCCGATTGTGCTGGCCTCAGCTACGCCAAGCCTCGAGTCGTGGGTGAATGTCGAGGCGGGCAAGTATGCGCGGCTGAATTTGGGATCGCGGTTCGGGGCGGCGGAACTGCCGACCATGCGGTCGATCGACATGCGCGAGGAACGGCTGCCGGGGGATCGCTGGATTTCGGAAACGCTGGCGCGGGAGGTGACGGCGCGGGTGGATCGCGGCGAGCAGGCGTTGCTGTTTCTGAACCGTCGCGGCTTTGCGCCGGTCACCATTTGCCGGGCCTGCGGGCATCAGGTGGGCTGTGATCATTGCGATACGCGGATGGTGGAGCACCGGTTTCTGAAGCGGTTGGTTTGCCATCAGTGCGGGGCCACGAAACCTGTGCCGGTAGCCTGTCCGTCGTGCAAAGTGGAAGGCCGCATGGCACCCGTAGGGCCGGGGGTGGAGCGGTTGGCCGAAGAAGTGACGGCGCGGTTTCCGGGCGCGCGGGTGGCGGTGCTATCGTCGGATTTGTTCGGGTCAGCGCGGGCCCTGAAGGAACAGATCGTGGCGATTGCTGCGGGGGCGGCTGATATCATCATCGGCACCCAGATTGTAGCAAAGGGGCATAACTTCCCGCTTCTGACGCTGGTGGGGGTGATTGATGCCGACCTTGGTTTGCAGGGATCAGATCTGCGCGCGGCAGAGCGGACGTTCCAGTTGATGCGGCAGGTTGCGGGACGGGCGGGCCGCACCGAAAAGCGTGGCGAGGCGGTGTTGCAGACCTATCAGCCCGAGCATCCGGTTATTCGCGCGATTTTAGGTGGCGATGAAGAGGCGTTTTGGAAGGCGGAGGCGGCGGAACGGCGGCTGGCGGGGGTGCCGCCTTACGGCCGCATGGCGGGGATTATTCTGTCGTCCACCGATGTGGCGCGGGTGTTTGATTTTGGCGGCGAGATGGCGCGGCGCGACGGGCCTTTGCGCAAAATCGGCGCTCAGGTGTTTGGGCCGGCGCCTGCCCCGATTGCGCGCGTGCGTGGGCGGCACCGGGTGCGGTTGCTGGTGAAGGCGGAAAAGGGCGCGGGGCTGCAGGCGGCGATGGTGGAGTGGGTGGGGCAGTTCAAATTGCCGGGGGACGTGCGGCTGGCGATTGATATTGATCCGCAGAGCTTTCTGTGAGGCGATTTTTGAGAAAAATCGTGGCCTTAATTCTGTAATATCGGGTGCTTTGACACCGATAGGATTTGAGTATTTTCGCGAAAGAGAAGCCAAAACAGAATGTGATGGTTACAATTCGGCTCTGGTGGGTGGCGACGCGCAAGGCTAGGCTTGGTGTATGTTCAGACGCACCATGACCTTGGCTGAGGCCGACAGCCTGCCCCGTTGGCAGCGGCCCGAAAGCTTGCTTATTGTGATGGCGGGGGCGATGCCGATTGCCTTTGCCACTTGGTCGGCGCTGCTGAACAATTTCGTCATTGAAAAAGCCGGTTTTACCGGGGTCGAAATTGGCTGGCTGCACACGGTGCGGGAAATTCCTGGGTTTTTGGCCATAGGGGTGATTTTACTGCTATTGTTTATCCGCGAGCAAGTGCTTGGGGTAATTGCCCTGATCCTGCTGGGCTGTGCCACCGCTGTGACGGCGTATTTCCCCAGCTTTGGCGGGATTTTGTATGTCACACTGTTTTCATCCATCGGGTTTCATTATTTTGAGACGGTGAATCAAAGCCTGCAATTGCAGTGGATCGACCGCAAGCGCGCGCCGCAGATGCTGGGCTGGCTGGTGGCGGTGGGGTCGGGGTCGTCGCTGGTAGCTTACGGGTTGATCGTGGCGACGTGGGATGTACTGGGGCTGGATTACAACAAGGTCTATCTGGCGTCGGGCAGTCTGACTGCGCTGATCGCCGTATTTTGCCTGTTCGCCTATCCGCAATTTGAGGCGCCGCATCCGCAAAACAAGCACATGGTATTTCGGCGGCGCTACTGGCTGTTTTATGCGCTGCAACTGATGGCAGGCGCGCGGCGGCAGATCTTTGTGGTGTTTGCGGCCTTTATGATGGTGGAGCATTTCGGGTTCAAGGTCAGCGAGATTACCGCATTGTTCTTGATAAACTTTTTGGCGAATATGCTGATCGGGCCGTATGTCGGCCGGTGGCTTGCAAAATATGGTGAGCGGCGGATGTTCATGGTGGAACATTTCGGCGTGGCCTGTGTGTTCATGGCCTACGGTGGTATTTACGGCTTTGGCTGGGGGGCAGGCATCGGGGCCACACTTTATGTGCTGGACCATATGTTCTTCTCGATGGCGTTCAGTTTGAAGACCTATTTTCAGAAAATCGGCGATCCGGCAGATATGGCCCCAACAGCGGCGGTGGCGTTTACCATCAACCACATCGCGGCGGTGTTTTTGCCCGCTGCCTTGGGGTATTTATGGGTGAGGTCGCCTGAAACGGTGTTTGGGCTTGCCACGATGATGGCATTCGCTACGCTGGCTTTGG
>JACMNW010000037.1 GCA_014378345.1 Pseudorhodobacter sp.
CATTTGGCGGCGCTGTGCGGGATCAACCGAGCTGATCAGGAAATAGGCGACATCATATGGGCCTCGGCCTTTGCCCGCAAATTGCCAGTCGAACAAAACTGCAGTGCCGCTGCCGGTTGATTTGGCAAACATGACATTGTCAGCTTGCACGTCGCGGTGCAGGCAGGTGATTGGGGCGGTTTCCAAGAGATTGGAGAAAATCGGCGCCGCATTTTGGGCAATGAAATTGCCAAGGTCTAAAAAAGTTACAGGTATATCAATGCTTTGCATTAGCACCTTCACCTTTTCGGGATAGTATAACCAGACCTGATCGAAGGGGTATTCTTTCAGCATAGAAACGCCACTGAGAGGGGCCAAGGCGGCGGAATTCCACCATTTTGCGTGCAAGGCGGCCAAAGCCTCGATTACGCGTTTTGCATCGGCGGGGCCGCAGCCTTTGATGAAAGGTACGCTTCGATAGGCGCGCAGGTCCTGTAACAGCAAGATACTGGCCCCGGTTTCAGGATCAAAATCGGCGTGGTAGCAACGCGGCACGGGTAGGGGGTTGCCCGGCAGTTGGCTTTGGTAAAATTCGGCCTCGCGGGCATTGGCCGCGCGCATCAAGTTGCGCATTTTCGGGTCTTGGGGCGCGAGTTTCGCCACCAGCGTTTGAGGTGCTTCTGGACTGGGGCGATCATACGTCAGGGTGATGCGGTAGAGACCGCAACCGGTGAAGCCCTCATCCTCGCCTATGCGGACGAATTCGGCAGAGGTAATGTGCGCTGTCGTGGTTTTGGAGGTGCGGAGAGTTTCGGTCAACCAGTCTGGCGTGATATCAGCGGGGGATGTCGGGATTTGACGCGGCATTGCGTGGGTTGCTTTCGCGTCATGGGTTGGCGGGGAAAAGTCGGGGTGAACCCCGACCTACAATCCCAACTTCTTGGCGACCAGATCATTTACCGCTGCCGGGTTGGCCTTGCCACCCGATGCTTTGATCACCTGGCCCACGAACCAGCCTGCCAGTTTTGGGTTGGCTTTGGCTTTTTCCACTTGGTCCGGGTTGGCGGCGATGATGGCATCAACGGCGGCCTCAATGGCACCCGTGTCGGTAACTTGCTTCATGCCGTTTGCGGCGGCGACGTCTGCGGGCACGCCGCCTTTGGTCCACAGCAGTTCGAACAGATCTTTGGCCATTTTGCCGGAGATTTCGCCAGAGGCTATCAGGTCGATCACCCCGCCGAGTTGGGAGGTGGACATCGGGCTTGTCGCGATGGTCAGGCCTTCTTTGTTCAGGCGGCCGAACAGTTCGTTGATGACCCAGTTTGCCGTTTGTTTGCCGTCCCGGCCTTTTGCGACCGTCTCAAAGTATCCGGCTGAATCCAGATCAGCGGTCAACACGGAGGCATCATAGTCGGTCAGGCCAAAATCGGCTATAAAGCGTGCTTTTTTGGCGTCGGGCAGTTCAGGCATGGTAGCTGCAATATGATCGACCCACGCCTGATCTATTTCCAGTGGCAGCAGGTCCGGATCGGGGAAATAGCGGTAATCGTGGGCTTCTTCCTTGGACCGCATGGAACGGGTTTCGTTCTTGTCGGGATCATAGAGGCGGGTTTCCTGAGTGATGGACCCGCCATCTTCGAGGATGGCAATTTGACGGCGCGCCTCATAGTCAATTGCCAGCTGGATGAACCGCATGGAGTTCATGTTCTTGAGTTCGCACCTTGTGCCCAAATGGCTAAAGTCTTGCGTTGCTTGGTATTTTTCATATTGTCCAGGACGGCAGACAGACACGTTCACATCGGCGCGCATATTGCCGTTTTGCATATTGCCGTCACAGGTGCCCAAGTAACGCAGGATCTGGCGCAGTTTGGTGATGAAGGCAGCAGCTTCTTCAGGGCCCCGAATATCGGGGCGGCTGACGATTTCCATCAGGGCGACGCCGGTGCGGTTGAAATCGACGAAAGACATGGTCGGGTCCATATCGTGGATGGATTTTCCCGCGTCTTGTTCAAGGTGAATGCGTTCAATCCGAACCATGCGGGCGAAACCGGGGGCGAGCTCGATCAGCACTTCACCCTCACCCACGATGGGGTGATAAAGCTGGCTGATCTGGTAGCCCTGCGGCAGGTCTGGGTAGAAGTAATTCTTGCGGTCAAAGGCGGAGTTGAGGTTGATCTGCGCCTTGAGGCCTAGGCCGGTGCGCACTGCCTGTTCGATGCAAAATTCGTTGATGACGGGCAGCATGCCGGGCATGGCGGCATCGACGAAGGCGACGTTTGAATTGGGCTCCGACCCCACTTGGGTGGACGCGCCAGAGAAAAGCTTGGCGTTGGAGGCGACTTGGGCGTGAATCTCCATCCCGATCACCAGTTCCCAATCATGTTTCGCGCCGGAAATGACCTTTGGTTTGGGCAGGGTATAGGCAAGATCAAGCATGGCGTGTCCTATTGGTTCTGCGCCTTTTTAGGGGTGTGGGCGCGCCGGGGCAAGGGTTTGCGGTGGCGGAAATCGGCCTAAAACGGGCTGCGGGGCTTGCCATAGCCTATTTGGGGCGGCATTGCGCGGCTTCGCCACATGGGGGCGAGGCTGCTGTGGCTGTGCTGATGTTGACGCGAAATTTGGTGCTGAGTGTCGTTCTGATGGGGCTATGCGGGTGTTCGGGTGGCATCATGCTGGACCGGACCAAGGATGATGCGCAGACCGCGATGGGTTGGGATGCGCGACCAGAGGCAGCCGCGTGGACGAGGTCTACGCTGGCTTCTGTGGCGCGCTATGACAGCGTTTTGGCGGGGGCAGTGCCAGAGGATATCAAGGCTTGGTGCCCCGGGTATGCCAAGAACGGGTTGGATGACCGGCGGGCGTTTTGGTCGGGGCTTCTATCGGCCGTGGCGAAATATGAAAGTGGCTGGAACCCGCGCGCATCGGGCGGCGGTGGGCGGTATATCGGGCTTTTGCAGATATCGCCGCAGACGGCGCGCGCAAATAGGTGCGAGGCTGGGTCTGTTGCAGGCTTAAAGGACGGGGCCGCGAACCTGGCCTGCGGCGTGCGAATTATGGCGCGGCAAGTGGGGCAGGACGGCGTGGTTGCTGGCAACGGGGGCCAAGGTTTGGGGCGCGACTGGGGGCCATTCAAAAAGGCATCGGCGCGGGCAGGTTTGGCAGGATGGACGACCAAGCAAAGCTATTGTCGATAAAGGTTTTGCCGCCAGAGGAGCGTTTTGTTAGGCAGGCCTCTGGCGGGGATATTTTTAAACAAATGAAAATCTTAGGTCAGGTTGCTTTGCCCAGCATCCGCGTGACCATTTCACCCAAATTGCGGCTGAGGCCGGGGGTTTTGAGGATGCGGGTCAGTTCTGCGCGGACCATAGCTTGGTTATCTGCGCCGTAGCGGGACCAGGATTCGAAGGCGGTGGACAT
Source organism: Pseudorhodobacter sp. (assembly GCA_014378345.1). Taxonomy (GTDB): domain Bacteria; phylum Pseudomonadota; class Alphaproteobacteria; order Rhodobacterales; family Rhodobacteraceae; genus JACMNW01. Next base: position 3,397 of record JACMNW010000037.1, read on the forward strand.
GCGGGCGGCAGTTTGCGGGTTTACAGGGTCTAATTTAATCAGCCAATCGGCCAGCAGCGTGTAGGACGCACCGGAGGCATGGTGAAAGCCTGCGTGGTTGTTGGATAGTGGGCCAAAGACAGAGCGGAATCGGTTAGGATTTTTCCAATCAAAGTCGGGGTGTTTCGTCAGGCGGTCTGCAGTGGAAGCAGTTTCGTCTGGTGCGGCATAGGCTACTTGCAAGGCAAACCATTTGTCCATGACGAGACGGTCTTTGGACCAGCGGAATTCGAATTTTGCAAGTTCAGGTTGGCCTAAGCCTTGGTCCAGCAGGGTGGCAAGCGCGCCCTGTTCGTCGGTCATGTTATTGGCATTACTAAATATTTTGGCGGCCGCAGTGCCGCGATCAAGGACGGTCAAGTAGGACAAAGCAGTGAGTTTCAGGGAACGGCGGCCAGAGCCGTTGGCGTCTGATATGAACGGGCCATTATCTTGCAGGGTGGTTATCATTTCCGGCAAGACAGCTGACAAACGCTGTGCCAACGCAGCGGCCATGGCACGTCGGGCTTTGTAGATGGCAGCGGGGTCCGGCACGTGGCCCGCGGCGTGCAGGGTTTGGGCCATGTCATCTTCACCCGGCAAGCGCAAAGCGAGGGCGCGAAAGGCGGGGTCCAGGGCCTCGTCGGCGGCGACTTGAGCAATGGCATCCAGCCAATTAGCGGAGGGATCAGCACCGTCTGTAACCATGCGAGCCAGCACGTCTTTTGCCAGCGCGCGGCCGGCTTCCCATTTGTTGAAGGGATCTGTGTCGTGGGCGAGCAGGAAGGCGCGCTCGGCTGCGGACTGGTCACGTTCCAGGATGACGGGGGCGGAGAAGTTGCGCAGGATGGAGGGGATCGGTTTGGTGGCGAGGTTTTCAAAGGTGAAGCTTTGACGGGGTTGGGTGAGTTCCAGCACGGTGGTCGGCAGCACTTCGTCGCCGTTGGGGTTCAGCAGGCCAACGGCGACGGGGATGACTTTGGGCGCTTTGCCCGGTTGGCCGGGGGTGGGCGGGTTAGTTTGGGCGATGTTTAGGGTGTAAGTGCCGCCGCTGGCCTGTGGTGCCCAATCATCGGTAACGGTCAGGCGCGGCGTGCCTGCTTCGGTATACCAGCGTTTGAATTGGGCAAGGTCGCGGCCTGTGGTGTCTTCGAACACTTTGAGCCAGTCTTCGATGGTGGCCGCCTCGCCGTCGTGGCGGCTGAAGTAGAGGTCGAGCGCCTTTGCGTAGTCTGCATCACCGACGAGGGTTTTCAACATGCCGATCACCTCGGCGCCTTTTTCGTAGACTGTGGCGGTGTAGAAATTGTTGATTTCAACAAAGCTGTCAGGGCGCACAGCATGGGCAAGCGGGCCGCCGTCTTCGCGAAACTGGCGGGCGCGCAGGGTTAGAACGTCTTCGATCCGCTTCACCGCATGGCTGCGCATATCGCCCGAAAACTGCTGATCGCGAAAGACGGTCAGGCCCTCTTTGAGGCAGAGTTGAAACCAATCGCGGCAGGTGATGCGGTTACCTGTCCAGTTATGAAAATATTCATGCGCGATGACAGCTTCAATCCGGCCAAAATCATCGTCGCTGGCGGTTTCTGGCAGCGCCAAAACCAGCTTAGAGTTGAAAATGTTCAAGCCTTTGTTTTCCATCGCGCCCATATTGAAGTCATCGACGGCAACAATGTTGAAAATGTCCAAATCGTATTCGCGGCCATAAACCTGTTCGTCCCACTGCATGGACCGGATCAGGGCACCCATGGCATACTCACAACGGTCTTCATCGCCGGGGCGAACGTAGATGTTCAGCGCCACCGATTTGCCCGACATGGTGGTGAACGGGGCCGAATGCGCGCGTAAATCCCCTGCCACCAGGGCGAACAGATAGGCGGGTTTGGGCCATGGATCATCCCATTCGGCGAACCCCGCGCCCTGCCCCACCGGATTGCCGTTCGACAGCAACACAGGCAGGTCAGCGTTCACCCGAACGTGGAAGCGCGCCATCACATCGGGGCGGTCGGGGTAATAAGTGATTTTACGGAAGCCCTGCGCCTCACACTGGGTGCAGTACATCCCGTTCGACATATAGAGGCCGTCCAATGACGTGTTTGACGCAGGGTCAATCTGAACCTCGGTCTCGAGCGTGAACGCATCTTTGGGCAGGTCGGCGGCGGCAATGGTCAGGCCAGTATCATCAGGCTTGGCGGTGATGACCGTGCCGTTGATACGGGCCGACACCAGCGTCATAAGTTCGCCGTCAAGGCGCAGATCATGGTTGCCGGGGCTTGCGGGATTCGGCGCAAAATTTAGGGTGGCACGGATGCGGGTGGCGGTAGGGGCAAGATCAAAGATCAGCGACACCCGGTCCAACAGATAGGGATAGGGCTGGTAGTCGGACAGGTGGATGGTTTGGGTCATTGTCGCCTCCGTTTGCCAACCTAGCTTAAGGGGGTGCTGCGGCAGTGCCAAGCGGGGTTTACGAATCGTCGTGGTTAATGAAATAGATGTTCTATGAATGTTCTGGTCTGGTATAAACGCGATTTGCGGGTGCATGATCATCCGGCGCTGCGCATGGCTGCGGACATGGGTGCGGTTTTGCCGCTGTATATTGTGGAGCCGGATTATTGGGCGCTGCCCGACACATCGGCGCGGCAATGGGCGTTTACGGCGGAGTGTTTAGCGGATTTGCAAGCAGCACTTGGGGCGGCTGGTGCGCCTTTGGTGGTGCGGGTGGGTCAGGCGGTCGAGGTGCTGGCGCGGCTTTGCAAGCAAGCGGGGATCACGCGGATCATCAGCCATGAGGAAACCGGCAACCTGTGGACCTATGCGCGGGATCTGGGGGTGAAGGCTTGGGCGCGAGGTGCCGGGATTGACTGGGTTGAGGTGCCACAATCGGGCGTGGTGCGGCGATTGGCCAGCCGGGATGGTTGGGCGCGGGCGCGAGACGGGTTTATGGCGGGGGCGGTGTTGGCGGCACCTGTTTTGCAAGCCGTGGCAGGGGTGGAGCCGGGCGTTATTCCAGCGGCGCGGGCTTTGCGGTTGGCACAGGATTTGTGCCCACATCGGCAGGTTGGTGGGCGTGGGGCCGGTTTGGAATTGTTGGACAGTTTTTTAACGGTGCGCGGCCAGAATTACCGATCTGCAATGTCATCGCCCGTGACAGGGGAACGGGCCTGTTCGCGGATATCGGCACATTTGGCGTTGGGGGCTTTAAGCGCGCGGGAAGTGACGCAAAGCGCAGGATTGCGGCAGGCGGAGCGGCCTGTTGGCGGGTGGTCGGGGTCTTTGAGAAGCTTTCAATC
>JACMNW010000385.1 GCA_014378345.1 Pseudorhodobacter sp.
ATCGCTGCGCTGCACAGAACGGCGGAAATCAGGGTCAGTTTCATCGGAGCCTCGTTTAAGTCGTGAGTGCAGAATAGGCTGCTATTTTGTAAGGATGAGCTTGCCCGCGCGGGTGATGCGTAGGCTGTAGATTTGCCCATTCAACACAGTGCGCGCTTGCGCGCCGCCTTCGGTCAGGCTGATGGCGTGGTCAACAGAAATGTTCATGGTCATGGCCTTATCTCAATGGGTGGGACCGGGCTGATCCACTGGGATGGTTGGGCATGGGGAAAAGGTGACTGAATTGATCAGATTTGTAAAGGCGATTCTTTTAGTCGGAATATGGATAGATCGAAAAAATGGGCTGCGCTTGTGACGGGCAGCCCCAAAAATGGCAATTGATCAGGTGCGAATGCCGGCAAAACGCTGTTGCCAATCAACGCGTTCTTCGTCGGTGATCTTGCGGAACAGATTTTCTGGCACGGTAAAGGTATGGCCATCAGGCAGGGCCGCAAGGCAGCCAGCCACATCCCCCGGCCATGTCCAGTCGGTTGAACCAACCGCCTGCATCATGCTGGCCGCAGCATCCGGGATGAACGGGCGCGAAATGATGGCGTATAGCCGGATCAGGTTCATCGCCAGCCGGATGATCGCAGCGGCTTGTTCGGGAGCAGTTTTCACCACGGTCCAAGGGGCGGCGGCTTGCAGGTATTCGTTGCCTGCCACCCAAAGCCCGCGCAATTCGATTGCCGCTTTGCGCACCTCCATCGCTTCCATGAAGCCTTCGTAGGCGCGCAGCTTTTGGCTGAGGTCGGCAACAAGGGCAGTTTCACGGTCGCCGTAAGCACCGCCCGCCGGGATGGTATCGCCAAACTTCGACAGCGCAAATTTGGTGACGCGGCTGACAAGGTTGCCCAGCACATCGGCGAGGTCTTTGTTGACTGAGGCTTGGAAGTTTTCCCACGTAAATTCGCTGTCCGCACTTTCGGGCGCGTGGGAGAGCAGCCACCAGCGCCAGTAATCTGATGGCAGGATCGACAGCGCCTGATCCATAAAAATGCCGCGTCCCGCGCTGGTGGAAAACTGGCCGCCGTCATAATTCAGGTAGTTGAACGATTTGATGTAATCGACCAGCTTCCAGGGCTCGCCCGACCCCATGATTGTGGCGGGGAAGCTAAGCGTATGGAAAGGCACGTTATCTTTTCCCATAAACTGGACATAACGCACGTCACCCGCGCCTTTGTCGGTGCGCCACCAGCGTTCCCAATCGGCATCTTTTTTGCCGTTGGCGTCGGCCCATTCGGCAGTTGCCGCGATGTATTCGATTGGGGCATCGAACCAGACGTAGAACACCTTGCCTTCCATCCCCGGCCAAGGCTGATCGCCGCGCTGCACGGGCACGCCCCAGTGCAGATCGCGGGTGATGCCACGGTCCTGCAACCCGTCGCCGTCGTTCAGCCATTTCTTGGCGATGGACGTGGTCAGGATCGGCCAATCGGTCTTGCTGTCGATCCACGCCTCCAGCTTGTCGCGCAGGGCGCGCTGGCGCAGGTAAAGATGCTTGGTTTCCCGCACCTCCAGATCGGTTGATCCCGAA
>JACMNW010000386.1 GCA_014378345.1 Pseudorhodobacter sp.
GCATCAGCCCGGCCCAGCGCGAAAAGCCTTGCCTGGCAATTTCCGGCTTTGCGATGTGGTCAATGACAAACCGCAAGTCCGGCAGGGCCCGAACAGTTTCCAGCGCCGCCACCATCTCGCGCGGGCGGATCAACAGGTCGTAAACCAATCCCCGCGCCTGAACAGCGCGCAGCCCACGCCACACATCAGGCCTGCACAGCCAGCGCGGATCGGCTTCGTCATGCACCTGATGGCGAATGCCGACCAGCCATTTGCCACCCGGACCGGCCAGCAAATCATCCAGTTTTTCACCCACATCCGGGGCCTCAAGATCGACCCAAGCCACCACACCTGCGATGAAATCGGTCGCCTCTGCCAGCGCCAGAAACGATTGCGATTCCGCATAGCTTGACCATGTCTGCACCAGAATGGTTTTCTGCACCCCTGCGGGGGCAAGAAGCGGGCGCATGTCATCCGGGGTAAAGACCCGGCGGATCGGCAGAACCGGGCCAGCCATCCAAGGATAGTCGCCCTTGTCCGGGTCCCAGAAATGATGATGCGCGTCGATGGCTGCAAGTTTGGTGGCAGATGTCATAGCTTAATCCATGTGAAAGACGTTTTCCATGTAGGCCCACCATTCACCGGGTTTGCGCGTGGTGAAGGGGTCCTGACAGGGATCGGTTTCGGAAAGCCACGCTTGCGTTTCGGGATCAGCAGCAACGGCGCGACCAGAGGCGGCAAAATCGTCGCCCACATATTCAAAAGTTCCGAACAACAGATTTTCCGGCTCTTTCAGGTAGATGTCAAAATTACGCCAGCCATTGCGACGCATCACGTCCAGCACACCGGGCCAAACAGCCGCATGCAGCCGCTTGTAATCCGCGACCCGACCGGGCTTCAACTTGATGACCATCCCGAACCGTTTAGTCAAACTGCAGCCCCCCGTTCACATCAATGACTTCGCCGGTAATGAACCCGGCCAAAGGCGAAGCAAGGAACATGACGGCATGTGCCACCTCTTCAGGGGCGCAAAACCGCCCCACCGGAATGAGCGCGAGCTGCGCCTGACGCTGCGCCTCGCTCAGTTGTTCGGAAATCATCCGCGACATCACATAGGCGGGTGCCACTGCATTCGACGTAACACCGTCACCGGCCACTTCGCGGGCAATAGAATAGGTCAAACCAATCATCGCCGTCTTCGACACCGAATAGGCCGTGCCTGCCGTAAGCCCGCCGCATTTGGCGGCATAAGACGACATGTTGATCACCCTGCCCCAGCGCGCAGCGCGCATTCCCGGCAGGAACGCCTGCGCCAGAAGAAATGCTGCATCGACGTTGACGCCGTGCACCCGGTGCCATTCCTGCAAAGACGTCGCCGCAATTTTTTCAAAGTTCAGGATGCCTGCGTTGTTGACCAGAATGTCGATGCGCCCAAACCGGGCCAGCACATCTGCGGTCATTGTAGCGACCGCTGCGGCATCCGACAGGTCTACAATCACCGCATGTCCACCAAGGGCCTTTGCCATAACCTGCGTCGGTTCCGCCATCATATCAACCAGAACGACCAAAGCCCCTTGATCAGCCAAAGCCTGTGAAATGGCCGCGCCGATCGCACCTGCAGCACCAGTGACCACGGCAGTTTTTCCGCGCAGTGTCATCTTCGGTTTCACCTTTCATCGTTTTTGCTGCCCCACAACGCCTTGTCCACACCGCACATGAACCTCGCCTGAAACCTGGCCATGCAAAATAAGGATGTTGATCGCTTGCCATGACAAACAATCGGGAATCGTCAGACGCGGCAGGATTAAGCTTGCATTAAAACCAATATATTGGTATTTACAACCTGTCAACACAGAGATGCATGCCCGGAGTTAAACAGCGTTTGCGGCGGCTGCAAGGTGCACAGTTGCAAAGCGAATGCGCCGCAGCTATCTGTCGGATTGAGGTGAAGGCGGATAAAATGGCGCGACCCAAAAAAAAGGACCCCGATGCGCATGGATCAACGGACGCCGGTATATTGGGGCTGCCCGATCAGCTGGTAAATCTGATCGACCCGGCGCTGCCAAAGACGTCGCAGGTCTACGCGATCATGCGCCGTGCCATCGTTAACCTGCACCTCGCACCCGGCAGTAACGTCAATGAAAAGCTGATTTGTGACCAGTTGGGCATCTCTCGTACACCCTTGCGCGAAGCGATATTGCAGTTGCAGTCAGAAAATCTGGTTTTGATTATCCCGAACTCTGGCACATTTGTGTCCAAGATCGACTTGCAATCCGTATTTGACGGCCAACTTGTGCGTGACGCATTAGAGCTGAAGGTGGTGCGCCTTGCCGCCAGCCGCATGACCCCACAGTTTGAGCGCGCATTGGATTTCAACCTTCATCAGCAAAAACGGATGGCTGCGGATTTTGATTATGACGAATTCTACCTTCTGGACGAGGCTTTTCACGCGATGATCTGCGAGTTTGGCGCTTCGGCTTACATCTGGAAGATAATCAATGGCGCAAAGGCGCAGTTGGACCGTGTGCGCCGCATGTCTTATCCGCTTGTCAGCCATCTTGATCTGGTGCTGAACGAACACATTGCGGTGGTTGACGGTTTGAAACAACGCGAGCCAGAAGTCGCAGCCGCTGCGATGAAAATTCATATTGACCGGGTATTCACTGTGATCCGCCGTCTGATCACGGAGCGGCGCGACTACTTTGCTGCCGACGCAAGCGAACTGCTTGATGGCTTTGTGAACAGTCGTTGATCGAATGACCCGTTTGAAGTTTGCCTGTATAGGCGAATGCATGATTGAGCTAAATCATATCGACCTGGTGCAGGGTGCTGCGCGCCTTGGTTTTGCTGGCGACACCCTGAACACCTCGATCTACCTGTCACGGCTTGGCTGCGATGTCAGCTACATCACCAATCTTGGGACGGACGCTTTTTCAACGCAGATGCTGCACCGTTTTAAGGCCGAGGGAATAAACTGCGGCCTGATCGGGCAGCATGAAACCTGCCTTCCCGGTGTATATGCAATTGAAACTGACCACTGCGGTGAGCGGTCTTTCCACTATTGGCGTGAGGCTTCTGCGGCACGAACGTTGTTTTCCGGCATTGGGGCCAATCTTGCCGATCTGTCAGGTTTTGATGTGATCTATCTGTCGGGCATTACCCTTGCGATTTTGCCGCCCGCAGTGCGCGCAGCCTTGATTGCCACCGCCGGGGAGTTGAAGGGCGCGGGCAAACAGGTGGTTTTCGACACCAACTACCGCCCCCGCCTGTGGCCGGATGATGCGACCGCGCGAGCGAGTTTTGATGCGATGTGGGCCGCAACCAGCGTGGCACTGCCGTCCTATGATGATGAAGAACGGCTTTACCCCGGCTTGTCACCTTTGCAGATCGTTGACCGGATCGCCGGATTTGGGCCACAGGAAGTGGTGCTGAAGAACGGCGCGTGCGGGCCGATGATCCGGTTTCAGGGCAAGACAGTTGAAACTGCGATGGCCCCGGCGGCGCGGGTTGTGGATACTTCTGGTGCAGGCGACAGCTTCAATGCGGGCTATCTGGCGGCGCGGTTTCGGGGCGAGGTGCCGATGCAGGCGGCACAGGCGGGACATCGGCTTGCCAGCGCGGTGATCTGTCACCACGGCGCGGTGATTGCGCGTGAGGCGATGCCTGCGATCTAGCTGTTAGCCCCCGTCACCAGCGGATGATCAAGCGCCGTCATGATGCCGCGCAATTCTGCCAAGCCTTTCAGCCGCCCGATGGTCGGATAGCCCGGCTGGCCCTTGCGGCCCAGATCATCCAGAATGTCCTGCCCATGATCGGGACGGAACGGGATGTTCCAATCCGTGCGACCCTCGGTCCGGCGGCGGCGTTCTTCCGCAAGGATGGCCGCGATGACAGCGACCATGTCGGTATTGCCGCCAAGATGCTCTGCCTCATGAAAACTGTCGCGCAGATCACTGCCTTCTCGGCGGACATTGCGCAGGTGCAAAAAGTGCACGCGCGACCCAAGGCGCTGCATCATCGCGGGCAGATCGTTATCCGCCCGCGCGCCGAAAGAGCCGGTGCAGAATGTCACGCCATTGGCCGAAAGGTCCACGGCATCCAACACAGCCCGGTAGTCCGCTTCGGTTGACATGATCCTTGGCAGGCCCAGCAGCGGAAATGGCGGATCATCCGGATGACAGCAAAGCCGCATCCCCAAATCCTGCGCCAGCGGCGTTACTTCGGCCAGAAAATCAATGAGATGCCCGCGCAGGGTGGCTGCCGAGATCGCGCCGTATTCCGCCAGATGCGCGCGCACATCGGCCAGCGTCATCGTCTCCGCCGCCCCCGGCAAACCAAAGGCCACATTCCCTGCCAAGGCTTTGCAGGCATCCTCGTTCATTTCAGCAAACCTGTGTTTTGCTGCCTCGACGATATGATCAGGAAATTCAAAAACTGCACCGGGGCGTTTCAGAATGTGGATGTCAAACGCGGCGAAGTCGATAAAATCAAACCGCATGCAGGTGGCGCCATTGGGCAATCGCCACGCCAGATCGGTGCGGGTCCAGTCCAGCACCGGCATGAAGTTATAGCAGATCACCTCAATCCCCGCCTTGGAGATATTGGTCATGCTGGTTTTCCAGTTGGCGATATGGTCGCGCCAGGCGCCCTTTTGCTTTCTGATGTCCTCTGACACGGGCAGGCTTTCCACCACGTCCCACCGCAGGGTTGACGGCGATCCATCCTTCATCTGCCCGATCAATGCCTGTCTTGCGGCAATTTCCTCGGGCGACCAGACAGCTCCGGTCGGCACATGATGCAAAGCCGATACAACGCCCTCGACGCCCGCCTGCATCATGTCGTCGACCGAAGCCAGATCTTTGGGTCCGAACCAGCGCCAGGTTTGGTGCATCAGGCAAGCCTTTCAAGGTGAACAGCATTCAGTCATACTGCGATTGCACTTTTCCAATATATCAGTATTTCAAAATAGACAAGCCGCCAGTTTTTTATAAGCTTCGCGTGACGGAGGCTGCTTGCACTTGATAAATCCGCACCCCTGTTTGCTGGATATTGACTGCGCTTTGTAACGAGCGAACACCACGACCAGTGGCAAAAAGGGATCAAGGCCAAGCTTTTGAATGATGCAGACCGACTTCTGGCCATCATTAAATCCTTCTTCCATCCACAGATTTGCAGTCGCAAAAAGCTGTCGGTCTGGGTCGCCTTCCTTGGCGTGGCCGCAAACTTCACCGTCTACCGCAGCATCGTCACCGATATTGACGAAAGGCTGCATCAGGAATCCATGCGCCTGATCTGTAGAATTGAATTGGCAGAGGCGGCAAGATATTCTTACAAAAGCACGTGGTGCCTTTGTTTTGCTTGATCCCTTTTCTGAGGCCAAAGGTGGTTCTTGGACGCATATTTTTTCAGCGCTGCACGCGGGCAGCAATCAGGTCGGGGCCAATAACAGCATAGGAACTGGCAAAGATTGGAGGTTGGATTTTGCTGCGCTGAAGCCACATTTGGTCGGCACCCCCAAGAACGAATGGGCGGGCGATTACTTTGTGAACTTTACGGACAGCCCGGGCACTTTGATCATATAAAATGCTGCCAAGCGGCAAAAATTGCCGCATAACGCAGCGCCTTGCCGATTGTCACAATCAGCAAAAACCGGCCAAATGGCACACGCAAGATGCCCGCAACCAGCGTCAGCGGATCACCAATCACGGGCACCCACGACAGCAGCAGCGACCAAAGGCCGAAACGGGCAAACCACGCCTGAGCGCGCACAAGAGCAGCCTCTTTGATCGGGAACCAAGCCCGGTCTTTGAATTCTGTTAAATACCGCCCAAGACCCCAGTTTACGACAGAACCCGCAACATTACCCAGCGTGGCAACCGCGATCAGGATTTGCGGTTGCCCTGACGCTGATTGCAGTAACCCCACCAGCACCACCTCGGATGAACCGGGCAGAACAGTAGCTGATAAAAATGCTGAAACCAGCATAACCACATAACTGGAAAGCACTGCCATTCAAATTCCCTATCAGACCAGCAGCCCCGACCTTCCAGCCAGCAAACTCGTTTCAACTATCTCTTGCATGGCTTTATGTCGCTTTATTCGGCTGGCTGGCCCAATTTCGAAGACTTACGCACCAAACCTCCGCTCGGTTTGCGTCGAAACCAGCCACGACCTTTGGTGCGGTCTTTGTCGCCCCGCGTCACCAGCATCAACATCGACGGCGTTACGATCAACGTCAGGATCGTGGCAAAGGCCAAACCAAAAACAATGGCGCTGGACAGTGATATCCACCACTGGGTCGACGGCGCGCCAAAGGTTGTCTCGTGGTTCAACAATTCAAGGTTCAAACCAAACGCAATTGGCAACACGCCAAAGATAGCCGTCAGCGCCGTTAAAACCACCGGCCGGGCGCGTTCGCGGCAGGTTTCCAAAATTGCATCTATCTTACCCATACCGGCGTCGCGCAACTGGTCAAACGTCGCAATCAACACAATGTTGTTGTTCACAACGACGCCCGCCAAAGCAATGACCCCGATCCCCGACATGACGATGCCGAAAGGTTGGCCCATGATCATCAACCCAAGAAACACGCCAATGGTCGACATAATCACCGCCGACAGAACAAGGCCTACCGATATGAACTTGTTAAACTGTGCAAGCAAAACGACGAAAATCAAGAAAATCGCTGCTCCGAAAGCCTTTGAAAGAAAGGCACCTGCCTCTGCCTGTTCTTGATCTTCGCCGACCATCGTCCACCTTATGCCAGCATCGGTGAAGCCTTCGGTTTTGAAGGTTTCATTTAGCATCACGGTCACTCTGTCGCGCACATCCTGAGCCTGCACGCCTTCTTTTATGCCAGCCTCAACCGTGACACTGCGTGCGCCATCTATACGCGTCAGCGTACCGCTGGTTGGCGCAGCAACCCGGGTGACGAAGTTTGAAATCGGCACGGGGCCAAGTTCGGTTTCAATACGCAACTGGTCCAATGCCGAAATTGTGCGCTGATCTGGTGGCAGGCGCAGCACGATATCCACCGCATCATCAGACCCGGCAGGCCTGAAATCAGATAGCTTCAGACCAGAGGTAACAAGCTGCACCACAGCGCCAACAGCCCCGGGTGACGCGCCGTAA
>JACMNW010000387.1 GCA_014378345.1 Pseudorhodobacter sp.
CCGTGACTGTAAAAATCTGTCGGCGGCTTGCATGGCACTGATTTCGGAGACTGCACTATGACCAACCTCAAGAAAATCAACATCGACGGCATCGAGGTTGAAGTCGATGGGGCGATGACCATCATTCAGGCGGCCGAAGTGGCGGGCGTGGAAATTCCGCGTTTTTGCTACCATGAACGGCTGACCATCGCGGGCAACTGCCGGATGTGTCTGGTCGAGGTTGTGGGTGGCCCGCCGAAACCATCTGCAAGCTGTGCCATGCAGGTCAAAGACCTGCGCCCCGGTCCCGAAGGGCAGGCGCCTCAGGTTAAAACCAACTCGCCCATGGTGAAAAAAGCCCGCGAAGGGGTGATGGAGTTCCTGCTGATCAACCACCCGCTCGATTGCCCGATCTGTGATCAGGGCGGCGAGTGTGACTTGCAAGATCAGGCCATGGCCTACGGTGTCGATTTCAGCCGGTACCGCGAACCCAAACGTGCGTCGGAAGACCTTGATCTTGGCCCGCTGGTTGCCACAAAAATGACGCGGTGCATTTCCTGCACCCGCTGCGTGCGTTTTACATCCGAAGTGGCCGGTATTCTGGAAATGGGCCAGACCGGGCGCGGCGAAGATGCGGAAATTACCACTTATCTGAATCAAACGCTTGATAGCAATCTGCAAGGCAACATCATTGATCTGTGCCCCGTCGGCGCGCTTACCTCCAAACCTTATGCCTTTACCGCCCGCCCGTGGGAATTGACCAAAACTGAAACCATCGACGTGATGGATGCTTTGGGGTCCAACATCCGCGTTGATACCAAAGGCCGCGAAGTCATGCGCATTCTGCCGCGTAACCATGACGGCGTGAACGAAGAATGGATTTCTGACAAAACCCGTTTCGTCTGGGATGGGTTGCGCCGCCAGCGCCTTGACAGCCCTTATATCCGCGAAGGCGGCAAACTGCGCAAAGCAACCTGGCCCGAAGCGCTGGCCGCAGCTGCCAATGCGATGCGCGGCAAAAAAGTCGCCGCGCTGATCGGCGATCTTGCCCCGGTTGAAGCTATCTTCGCGCTAAAATCCATCGTCGACGCTTTGGGTGGCCATATCGAATGCCGCACCGATGGTGCGCGTTTGCCTATCGGCAATCGGTCGGCTTATGTTGGCACCGCGACGATTGAAGATATTGATAGTGCTGCGATGATCCAACTGATCGGCACCAATCCGCGTGTGGAATCTCCGGTTCTGAATGCCCGTATCCGAAAGGCCTGGACCCAAGGTGCAAGGATAGGGCTGGTCGGGCAGGCGGTCGATCTGACCTATGATTACGCGCATGTGGGCTTGGATCGGGCTGCATTGGTGGCCCTGTCAAGCCAGACCATTTCTGATGAAACACGCGCCAAGCCTACGCTGGTAATCGTCGGGCAGGGTGCCATTAACGAGGCAGACGGCGAGGCAGTTTTGGCGCATGCCATGAAACTGGCGGAAAACAGCAACTCCAAACTGCTGATCCTGCACACGGCTGCTTCCCGCGTGGGTGCTATGGATGTAGGCGCTGTTACCGACGGTGGCTTGACCGCAGCAACCGAAGGTGCCGAGGTGATCTATAACCTTGGCGCGGATGAGGTCGACATCGCAAAAGGCCCCTTTGTGATTTACCAAGGCAGTCATGGCGACCGGGGTGCAAACCGCGCCGACATCATTCTGCCCGCTGCTGCCTATACCGAAGAAAACGGCCTGTTCGTCAACACCGAAGGTCGTCCGCAACTGGCCTACCGTGCGGGCTTTGCGCCGGGTGATGCCAAGGAAAACTGGGCCATTCTGCGTGCCTTGTCGGCAGAATTGGGGGCAACTTTGCCCTATGACAGCTTGGCCGCCCTGCGCCGCGCCATCGTGGCCCTGCATCCGCATTTGGGCCAGATCGACACTGTGCCAGTGAATGATTGGGATGCCTTGCCCACCCACGCGCCGGGCAAAGCTGATTTCCGCCCGGCCATTCGCGATTTCTACCTGACCAACCCGGTCGCCCGCGCCAGCGCTGTCATGGCGGAATTGTCTGCCGGGGTATCTGCCCGCGCCGCAGCGCTTCTTGCAGCGGAATGACGGTATGAGACTTGGGTTGCCCTTTGGCCTGTTGCTGCCCGCCTTGGCGGCATTGACGGCCTGCGCGCAAGCTGAACAAGTGACCAAAACCGCTTTTACCCCATCTTATGATGGCATTGAAACCCTGCTGCTTGATGGTGATCTTGTGAATTTCCGGGTTACCATGCGGGGCGCGCGCGATGAGGAAGATGTGGCTGCCTATGCCCGCTGTGCTGCAGCGCAGTATGCGCTGATCCGGGGCTTTGGTTTTGCGCGCCATCTGCGCACAAATGTGGCTGAAACGGGTGGTAATTGGCGCGGCGATGCGGTTTACACCATTTCGGCGGCGCTACCGCGTGGCAGCAAAACCATAGATGCCGAAGTTGCTGTCAGTGATTGTAGCGAACGCGGCATTCCGACAGTATAACGGCCCAAAGGCCAAACCAAAGCGTGATGCGGAAAAGCGGCTACCGGTTTTCCTCACCAATCACGCGATGACCACGACGACACGAGCTAAGGATGTAAGGCATTATGGCTGATTTTCTGCAAACCGGGTTGGGCACCGCTCTACTGATCGCGGCGCAAAGCCTGCTGGTCATTGCCTTTGTGATGATCAGCTTGCTGTTTCTGGTCTACGGTGATCGTAAAATCTGGGCCGCCGTGCAAATGCGCCGGGGGCCGAATGTGGTCGGCCCATTTGGCCTGCTGCAATCGGTGGCTGACGCGCTGAAATATGTGGTCAAGGAAATCGTGGTGCCCGCCGGGGCTGACCGCGCGGTGTTCTTTCTGGCGCCGCTGCTGTCGTTCGTTCTGGCCGTTCTGGCTTGGGCGGTGATTCCGTTCAATTCGGGGTGGGTGCTGTCGGACATAAACGTCGCCATCCTGTTCGTCTTTGCCGTCTCCAGCCTTGAAGTTTACGGCGTCATCATGGGCGGCTGGGCGTCAAATTCGAAATATCCGTTCCTCGGATCGCTGCGGTCCGCCGCACAGATGATCAGTTACGAGGTCTCTCTCGGCCTGATCATCATCGGCATCATCATCTCCACCGGGTCGATGAACTTTTCGGCGATTGTTGAGGCACAGCGCGGCAATTACGGCCTGTTCAACTGGTACTGGATTCCGCATTTCCCGATGGTGTTCCTGTTCTTCATCTCCGCCCTGGCCGAAACCAACCGCCCGCCGTTCGATCTGCCCGAAGCGGAATCCGAACTCGTCGCGGGCTTTATGGTGGAATATTCCTCCACGCCTTACCTTTTGTTCATGGCCGGCGAATACATCGCCATTTTCCTGATGTGCGCGTTGATGTCACTGCTGTTCTTCGGCGGCTGGCTGTCGCCCATTCCCGGCATCCCCCACGGGGCGCTGTGGATGGTCGGCAAAATGGCGTTCTTCTTTTTCATGTTCGCCATGGTCAAGGCCATCGTGCCGCGCTACCGCTATGACCAGTTGATGCGCATCGGCTGGAAAGTCTTCCTGCCCATGTCCATCGGTTGGGTCATTCTGGTGGCGTTTCTTGCAAAATTCGAAGTGTTCGGCGGCCTCTGGGCCCGCTGGACGATTGGGAGCTGACCATGGGACCAACACGCACAACCGACTATACCCGCGCAGTGAAATACTTCTTTCTGTCGGATTTCATCAAAGGCTTTGGCCTTGGCTTGAAGTATTTCTTCGCCCCCAAGGCCACCTTGAACTACCCGCATGAAAAGGGGCCGCTTTCCCCCCGCTTCCGAGG
>JACMNW010000388.1 GCA_014378345.1 Pseudorhodobacter sp.
CGCGGCGTGGGTAGCACTGGATATGCCGATCGTGTCGGGCAATGTGTCGCTGTATAATGAAACGGACGGATCGGGAATACTGCCAACACCAACGATTGGGGCGGTGGGGTTGCTGGCGAATTTGGATGACATGATTGCCGGGCGGCCTTTTGCGGGTGACGTGGCGCTTCTGATCGGCGAGACGCGCGGGCATCTGGGGCAGTCGGCCCTGCTGGCTGAGGCGTTCGGGATGGAATTGGGCGATGCGCCGTTTGTGGATTTGGTAGCCGAACGGTTGCACGGTGAATTCGTGAGGTCGGTTCGGGCGCATATCCGGGCGGCGACTGATTTGTCGGATGGTGGGCTGGCGTTGGCAGCGTTTGAGATGGCTGAGGGCGCAGATCTGGGCGTCGTGCTGCAGGCGGGGGATATTCCCACGCTGTTTGGCGAGGATCAGGCGCGGTATTTAATCGCCTGCACCGCTGGCGGTGCTGTGGCGATTGCGGCTGCGGCCAAAATCGCGGGAGTGCCCTGCGCAATTGTGGGGCAGTTTGGCAGCGATGTTGTGCGGTTTGGCGATGCTGCGGCGGCTTTGGCCGACTTGTCGGCGGTGTATCGTGGGGCGTTTGCAAAAATCGTAGCTTGATATCTGAGGCAAGCTGGGGGTTTTCCACCCCCAGACCCCCGGAGGATATTTGCGCCAAAATGAAATCAAAGAGCAGTGGCTTGCAGTGCAGGCAGTGGCGTCCTAGATTTAGGGCAACTGAGTAAAGGATAAGTCTGATGGCGATGGAAGCCCGCGATATTGAAAGCCTGATCCGGGGGGCGTTCCCGCAGGCAAAGATCACCATCACCGACCTTGCGGGCGACGGTAATCATTGGGCTGCCGAAGTGATTGATGACAGTTTCAAAGGCATGAACCGGGTCCAGCAACAGCGTGCGGTTTATGCCAGCCTTAAAGGCAAGATGGACGGCGCACACGGCGAGTTGCATGCGCTGGCGTTGACCACCAAGGCGCCGGAGTGAATAATGGAACTTTGGAAATATGTTATTGTGGGATTAGGCGTAGGGGCAGCGATTGTTTACTTGATTAACAAGTCTCACTCTACCTAAGTGGCAAAAAACTATGGACGTAATTGGCCGATAACTATCGGCATGATGTGACAGGAACAAGAGATGACCGCAGCAGATATAATCCGTGACACAGTAACCAAGAACGATGTCGTCCTCTTCATGAAGGGCACAAAGATGATGCCGCAATGCGGGTTTTCATCGAAAGTCGCGGGCGTGCTAAACTACATGGGCGTGGAGTTTGCCGATGTGAATGTGCTGGCTGACGCCGATATCCGCCAAGGCATCAAGGATTTTTCCGACTGGCCGACGATCCCGCAGTTGTATGTGAAGGGTGAATTTGTCGGCGGCTGCGATATTGTCACTGAGATGACGTTATCGGGTGAATTGGACCAGTTGTTTGAGGCCAAGGGCGTTGTTTACGACAAAGCGGCGGCAGAGAAGATTCGCGAGGCGAATGCCTAGGATTTGGGTCCTGCGGTTGATCCGTGGGGCTTAGGTTTGGGTGCAGGCGGCCAACAGCGTGGTTTCGGTGTTTGTGGTGCCATCGTGCCAGAGCAGCTTGGCCTCGTTGCCATTGGTTAGCCAGACGTAGTTAGACCCGTCAGACGGCCAGCCGTAACGCGCGCCAGAGGCTGCGGGTTCGGAATAAAGCAGGATCTGATTGCCCTCGACCATCAGCACGGCAATCGCGCTATCGCCGGAGTCTGCATAGACCACGGGAACCTGCACCCCGCGTTCGCAGGTATAGCGGTTATTCTGCACGTTCATGTCCGCCATGGCAAAGGTGGGCAAGCAGACACAGGCCAGCCCAAGCGCGATGCGGTGGATCACGATGCGCGCCTGTCCAGCATGTCAGCCATTGCTTCGGCGCGGTCGGCAAGATCGCTTAGGGTTGTCAGCGCCAAGGGTGCGGCCGCCACTGGAGTTGAAGCCCCTGCAGCCAGTTTTGCCTTATGCTCGCGCAGCTCGTCCTCCAGTGCTGCGGTTTTATCGGCCAGCATCAGGCCCGCCATCAGCAACAATCGTGCATCGGTCATCCGGCCCATCTGCCCGACCAGAACCTGTGCCTCGCTGTCCAGCATGGCGGCGGCGGAGCGTAGGAAATGTTCCTCGCCGGGCTGGCAGGCCACCAAAAACGTACGGCCGCCAATGGTGATATCCAGTTCAGGCATCTTCACGGACCTCTTCGATCAGGGGGGCAAGTTCTGCCAGAATTTCATCCATTTGAGCGACTTCGGTCTGCCGTGTGGCCCGCAGCGCATCCAGTTCGGCCTGCATGGCGCGGTTAACCAAATTCGGGTCTGACAGACCTTGCGCAGACGCCTCACGCAAGATGCGCAGCACTTCGCGCAGCTGCACATTGGTGTTGCGCATGCGTTTCAACTCAGCCCCTTGGGTATCAAGCTGTTCTGACATCTGGGTTAGTTTGGCGGCAGTGTGCGATTGCGTCTCTGTCTCTTTTTCTTTGACCGCGCGCAGCCGTTCGTTCAGTTGCGCAGACAGCATGCGTTCTTCGTCCAGCGCGATTTGCAGATCGTTGGTGGCATCAGGTGCGGGCGGGGGCGGTGATTGGACATGCAGACCGTTTATACCCGCGCCGATCCTGTCCAGCGCCAGCCCAAGTCTTTGCTCAAGTTCGCCTAAATCTTGCATGCCCCTGCCCTTTGTCTTTTATCACGCCAGCGATTCCGCGTTGTACCATGTGAATCTGCCACAAGACTTGCGAATCGCAGGCGGCGCCGTCAACCCTGATCTTAGCGCAAAGTTTACGGGGGTGTCTGCCTTTTGGGGCCTTCCTGCGATGGCCGTGCTTGATCTTGCCGCCCACGCTGCTATTGAGCCTGCACCCCGTTTTCAAAGTTAGGATCCCGGCCTTGGACATATCAGCGCTTCGCGCCCAACACCCCGACCATTGGAATAAGGCCTGCGCCATTCGCACGCTGACGTTGGATGCAGTGGCCGCGGCCAATTCGGGACATTCGGGAATGCCGATGGGCATGGCCGATGTGGCGACGGTGTTGTATGAGAAGCACCTTAGCTTTGATGCATCAATGCCGCATTGGGCGAACCGGGATCGGTTTATCTTGTCTGCGGGCCACGGGTCTATGTTGATTTATGCATTGCTGTATCTGACGGGTTACGCAGATATGACAATCGTGCAGATCAAGAATTTCCGTCAATGGGGGGCGATCACGGCAGGGCACCCGGAATATGGGCATGTCAGCGGCGTTGAAACCACGACAGGGCCGCTTGGCCAGGGCATTGCCAATTCGGTGGGGTTTGCGATTGCCGAGGAATCCTTGCGCGCGCGCTGGGGTGCACGCGTAATGGACCATTACACCTATGTCATCGCCGGCGACGGCTGTTTGATGGAGGGTGTCAGCCAAGAGGCCATTGGGCTGGCAGGCAAGCAACAGCTGAGCCGCCTGTTCGTGCTGTGGGACAACAACGGCATTACGATTGATGGCAAAGTGTCCATCTCAGACACTACGGATCAGAAAGCGCGCTTTGCGGCCAGCGGTTGGGATGTGTTTGAGTGTGACGGCCATGATCCGGTGGCAATTGATAATGCGATTTCGGCGGCCAAGGCCTCGGCCGGCCCGGCGATGATTGCTTGTGCGACCCATATCGCCCTTGGATCTTCGGCGCAGGATACGTCAAAAGGTCATGGTGCTTTGACCGATGCCAAGCTGGTGGCGGATACCAAGGCGGCATACGGTTGGGATCATGCACCGTTCGTCATTCCCAAAGACATAAAATCGGCATGGGAGGTTATTGGCCGCAAAGGCATGGCCGCGCGCATAGAATGGGAAGCGCGAATGGCCGCCCTTCCGGCCGCGAAGCAAGCTGAGTTTGCACGGATATTTGCGGGTGATGCCCCGGTAAAACTGGCTGTTGCCATTCGCGCGGTGAAGAAGGCGGCGGTTGACGCGTTGCCAAAGGTGGCCACGCGTCGTGCATCCGAAATGGTTCTGGAGGCGGTTAACCCGGTCATGACGGAAACCATCGGCGGGTCTGCGGACCTGACTGGATCAAACAACACCAAAACGCCTGATATGGGCACGTTTGCGCCGGACAACCGCAAGGGGCGCTACGTCTATTATGGCATTCGCGAACATGGCATGGCGTCGGCCATGAACGGCATGATCTTGCATGGCGGGGTGCGCCCGTACGGTGGCACGTTCATGTGTTTCACCGATTACGCGCGCCCTGCGATGCGGCTGTCAGCCTTGATGGGTGTGCCGGTGGTTTACGTGATGACGCATGACAGCATCGGCCTTGGCGAAGATGGCCCGACCCACCAACCGGTGGAACATCTGGCAATATCGCGCGCCACGCCAAATACTTGGGTGTTCCGCCCCGCCGATCTGGTGGAAACGGCAGAGGCTTGGGAGATAGCACTTTCATCGAAAACCACGCCGTCTGTGCTGGCGCTAAGCCGCCAAAACCTGCCTGCAGTTCGCACCACCCATACCAACCAGAATATGGTGGCCAAAGGCGGCTATGTGCTGGCAGAGGCGACGGGCAAGCGGCAGGCGATATTGATGGCAACCGGGTCTGAAGTTGAAATCGCCATGAAAGCCCGCGCGCTGCTGGAGGCGGACGGGATTGGCACGCGGGTTGTATCCATGCCCTGCTGGGAATTGTTTGAGGAACAAGATGCGGCGTGGCGCCGCAAGGTATTGCCGCCGGGACCTGTGCGGGTAGCGGTTGAGGCTGGCATTCGTTTTGGTTGGGACCGCTGGTTGTTTGGCGAAGGCGGCAAACGCGAAAAATCGGGCTTCATCGGGATGCACGGCTTTGGCGCGTCTGCTCCGATAGATCGGCTGTACCAGGAATTTGGCATTACGGCCGAGGCGACTGCGGCAGAGGTAAAGTCACTGCTTGCCCCCTAAGATAGTGCAAAAGGCCGACGGCTTGGCGGCGCGGCCTTTTGTTTCCTTCTTCAGCGGTCAAATACAGGCTGGTCGATTAGCCCATCGTCGTTGATATCATCACCTTCGGCCGGGTCTTCGTTATCGGCATCAGTGTCGTCGGAAGTAATGTCTGCATCGGCGACTGAAATGTCGGGCAGGTCTTGCTCAACCACACGCTCGTAGGGCAGCACACCGCCCGTCTCAGATGCGTCGCCATCAGATTGCCGAATTTCGTCTTCTTCGCCCCGCGATTGGGTGATCGCGGCGGTTGGAAAGGCAGTTGGATTGACCCATTCAGTCGTCTGCGGCGCGACATAGGAACCGACAATGGGGCGGCTCAGGGGGTCAAGGCCCGTAGCGCCGTCACTGTCGCCATCGTCGGGGACGCTAGGATAGGTTGTCTCCTCGCCTTGGTCGGTAAGCGTTGGAAATTCGCCAAGATTGCGCATCAGTGCGGATTCTTCGACCACCGGTTTTGCCGCTTCCTCGGGGTCAAGCGTCCCAGCCTTGGGATTTTCCTCGATTGCGATCAGCATGCTGGCGTCATCGAGATAGTGGTCAGCCCCGCCCTCAGGCCGCCCCGCATCCTGCCAAAGCCGATCTGCCCGCTCAGCGATCCGCTTTTCCCATGCAGCAAATTCCTTTTGGTCCATCATTCTATCCTTTGCATCTGCAACACAAAGCAAAACGTGCAAGCACCCCTGATGGTTCCCGCCTACGCGCGCAGGGCAAAACGCCCTGCCCCATGGGCGGCCAGAACAAGGCAACCGCCTGCAATAGCCCAGTTTTTGACAAAAATCGTCATCTGCCATGGATCATTTGGCAGATAGTGGAAAATACTGGTGACGCCGCAATATAGCGCCAAGCCGATTGCCACGGGCCGTATGGCGATGCCAAAGATCAGCGCAAGCCCGGCGATCAGGTTGAAGGCCATGGCGGGCCAGATCAGCCAAATTGGCCAGCCCATGCCCGCAAGCAGGGATTTCACGGCTGACGGGTCTGTACCTTTTTGAACCGCCCCGCCAAGAAAAAGCACGGCAATCAGGCACCGCCCGATCAGCGTCGCCGTATCAGCAAACCTGTCGCGCGAAAGTCGAAGCGCGGTCAATGTGCAGCCTTCGACTTGCCCGAGAACCGCACCCAGACCGGGCCAATGACACGGGTGGCAAGCGGGATAAGGGCAATGCCCAAGGCCAACCCAAGCACACCGTGGATGGCGGCCTTCACCAGCCATTCGATAAATCCTGCCGCTGCCGGAACCGCGTGGCCTGCGACAAAGGACCATCCTTCGATCAGGTGACCAAGCCACGGCAGGCCCAATTCCTCCATCCCGTGGATAATGATCGACCCACCCACCCAAAGCATGGCCATAGTGCCGAGAGTGGAAAGGATGGCCATGACGATTGGCATGCCCAAAACCAAGCCACGCCCCAGTGCCCGCGTCGTGCGCAATCGTCCACGGGCGGCCATGAACAGGCCCAAATCATCCATTTTAACAATCAGCGCCACGGTGCCATAAACGGCGATGGTGATGCCTATACCCACGATGGCCAAGGTTATCGCCTCAAACCAAATGTTGCTTTCGGGAATAGCGGCAAGCGCAATTGTCATAATCTCTGCCGACAGAATGAAATCGGTCTTGATCGCGCCGGATACTTTTTCTTCTTCCAGATGGGCGGGGTCTTTGGTGTTGAAATTGTCTTCAACTTGGGCATCGGCGTGGGGGAATAGCCTGTGAAACACCTTTTCCGCGCCTTCAAAGCACAGATAGGCCCCGCCTATCATCAGTAACGGCGTGATCCATGTGGGCGCAAAGGTGGAAAGCAGTAGGGCGGCGGGCAGCAAGAAGATCAGTTTGTTTTTCATTGATCCAAGCGAGATGCGCCAGATAATCGGTAGTTCGCGTTTCGCCTCGAACCCGTGTACGTATTTGGGCGTGACGGCGGCATCATCAATCACGACCCCCGCCGCTTTTGCACCAGCTTTGGCTGCCGCCGCCGCGATATCATCAACCGACGCTGCCGCCACTTTTGCAATGGCTGCCACGTCGTCCAGAAGGGCAAGAAGTCCGCTCATCCAAGTCTCTCTTTTGCGGGACGCCCAAAGCGCTATCCGTTTGATGTCAAAGGCAGTGGCTTTACACACCACAGCACGTTAATCAGCCTTCAGAAAACATGGGGCATTTTGCAGGATGTGCAACCCATACACTGCTGTTTGGCAAGGACGACCCGATGAGCAACCGCACGCACTTTATTCTTGCCGTGATCATTGTTGCTTTGATTTTAGTGGACGTATCGTTCAACGCCGCGAATGCGACAACTTTTTTGCTGAGAAAGCTGGTCGATTTGATTGATTATGTGGCGTTTTGGCGCTGACCGGGCCAAGTTACGGTTGAAATTTCTGCTGGTCTGATAACCCTAGCGCAAGAATTCATCGCCGGATTCGTCTGGTGTTCATTATGCCTGTAAATGGCTTGAAAAAAGGAAATGTAGCATGACCGTCAAAGTGGCCATCAACGGCTTTGGCCGTATTGGGCGTAACGTCTTGCGCGCGATAATCGAATCGGGGCGGACCGATATTGAGGTGGTCGCGATCAATGATCTGGGGCCGGTAGAAACCAATGCGCATTTGCTGCGGTTTGATTCCGTGCATGGCCGGTTTCCGGGGGTGGTGAAAACCACGGCGACCACAATTGATGCCGGGCGTGGGCCGATTGAAGTGTCGGCGATCCGCAACCCAGCAGACCTGCCGTGGAAGCATGTCGATATCGTGTTGGAATGCACGGGCATTTTCACCGACAAAGACAAGGCCGTGGTGCATTTGGAAAATGGTGCGAGCCGGGTTTTGGTATCGGCCCCTTCGACTGGCGCGGATAAAACGATTGTTTTTGGTGTGAACGACAATACCCTTACCGCCGCCGATCTGATTGTATCCAACGCGTCCTGTACAACGAATTGCCTGTCACCCGTGGCGCAGGTTCTGCACCAATCCGTGGGTATCACGCGGGGGTTCATGACCACGATCCACAGCTATACGGGTGACCAGCCAACGCTGGATACGATGCACAAGGATTTGTACCGGGGTCGGGCTGCAGCGTTGTCGATGATCCCAACATCAACCGGCGCTGCCAAGGCCGTGGGTCTGGTTCTGCCGGAATTAAAGGGCAAGCTGGACGGCGTGGCCATTCGGGTGCCAACGCCAAACGTATCGGTGGTCGATCTGGTGTTCGAGGCAAGCCGTGCGACGACAGTAGAAGAAATCAATGAGGCTATTCGTGCTGCCGCAAATGGCCGCCTAAAGGGTATTCTGGGCTTCACCGATCAACCGAATGTCAGTTCAGACTTCAACCACGATCCGCATTCCAGCATCTTCCATATGGACCAGACCAAGGTGATGGATGGCACCATGGTGCGAATTCTGGCGTGGTATGATAACGAATGGGGCTTCTCAAACCGCATGGCTGATACGGCTGTGGCGATGGGCAAGCTGATCTGATTATCGTGAAAATTCAAAGATAATGGCGCATTTATGCGCCATTTTTTTATAGATCGCTATGCACCCGACGCATAGCCGCACCGCAGCATTGGTCATTGTAGCAGTAAGCAGCTTTCCCTAAATCCGTGACAAGCGAGAAGAACAAGCCGACACTCGCGGATGAAGAAGGAAAAGTAAGATGACAAATGTATTCGTAATGCTGAAAGACGCCGCCCGCAATTATGCGATGTACCGCACCACACGCGATGAGATTGCAAATATGCCGCTGGATGTGGCCTTGGACCTTGGGATTTACCGTGGAGATGCAGACCGCATTGCACGCGAAGCTGTTTACGGCAAAGCCGCGTAACTGCTTTCTAGCCTGAGGAACGACGATTTGGGGGCCTTCAGGCCCCCTTTGCATGCCCGGCGTAGCGCGCCTTCAAGGCGTCGACGACAGGCGGGGTTACGAATTTCGACACATCCCCACCCAACCGCGCAATTTCTTTCACCAGCTTTGACGCAATGGCCTGACGGCGCGCATCGGCCATCATGAACACCGTCTCGATGGATGCATCCAGCGCGCGGTTCATGCCAACCATCTGAAATTCATATTCAAAGTCGGCAACGGCGCGCAGGCCGCGCACAATGATCGTGGCCCCAACATCGCGAGCGCAGTCTATCAGCAGATTTTCAAATGGGTGCACAACAATCTCGCCCCCGGTTTTGGCAACGATACCTGCACATTCCGCCTTTATCATCGCGACACGTTCTTCGAGGGTAAACAAAGGCCCTTTGTCACGGTTGATTGCCACGCCGATCACCAAGCGATCGACCAACGCCATTGCCCGTTGAATGATGTCTACATGCCCCAGAGTCACCGGATCAAATGTGCCAGGATAAAGACCAATGCGCATGAAGCCCCCCAAAGCCTGTTACACGGGTGACGCAACAATATTGCGCGCACCATTGCAAGGCCCAATGGCCTATCAAAAGCCTTTGATCATGCCTTCCAGCGCGTCTTTATCGGCTGAAAGCTCCATCAGGCGTGCCTTTACCACATCGCCTATCGAAATCAGGCCGACCATCTGATCGCCGTCCATCACCGGCATATGGCGAAAGCGGCCGTCGGTCATCTTTTGCAAAACATCATCGGTGCGGTCGTGACGCGTGCAAGAGACGATTTTGCTGGTCATAATGCTGTCAACGATATCGCCAAGGCAAGCAGGCCCGTGTTTACCCAGTTCGCGCACCACATCGCGTTCTGACAGAATGCCTGCCACATGGCGGCCATCGGGCGATACAATCAATGCCCCGATACGGCGCGCAGACAGCATTTCGGCAGCCTTGCCGACCGTGGTGCCGGGTGCGACTGTGATCACCCCATCATCGGATTTGGATTTCAGGATTTGGCTGACAAGCATGGTGGCCTCCTCTACTTACCCGACGGTCTGCCGAGACGGCAAGTCTGTCAAGACAAAGCTTCAAGCCTTTGAACTTCCCTGCGGATACCGTCTGCCAATCGGCTGGCAAACCGGTTCAGACGATCTGCCCGTGCATCATCGGCGTGGCGGATCAGCCAAAAGGCGCGGGTCAGATGAACCGTGTCAGGCAGCACCTTGATCAGTTCCGGAGCAGAGGGAAGCGCAAAATCATGTACCACGCCAACCCCTGCCCCTTGACGCAACCAGTTGAGTTGCACCGAAACGGAGTTTGAGGCCAGCGGCACCGCCCCTGCCCCAATTTGGGACAGGTAATCGAGTTCTTTGTCAAAGATCATATCCGGGATGTAGCCGATAAGACGGTGGGCGTTCAGCTGCGACAAATCGGTTATTGCGGGGTGGCTGGCCAGATAATCGCGGCTGGCGGCAAGATGCAGTTGATAATCAGTCAGTTTTTGCACGGTCAGGCGGCCCGCCTCTGGGCGCGAGACGGCGATGGCAAGATCAGCCTCGCGTTTTGACAGATTGAAGACGCGAGGAAGCGCCACGATCTGCGCCTCCAGCCCCGGATTTTCGTCGCAGATGGCGGCAAGCACTTGTGGCAGCAGGTAATTGGCGCAGCCATCTGGCGCGCCGATGCGAATTTGCCCGGTCAGCCCTTCGGGGCCAGATAGCGCTTCGCGCGCGCCAACCATGGCAGTTTCGGCCCGTTCTGCATGCGGGATCAGGCCAGTGCCTTGGTCTGTTAGAGTGTATCCCTGTGGCGATTTGATGAAAAGCCGTGCGCCGATCGTGTCTTCAAGCCGGGCAATGCGGCGGCCAACCGTGGCGGGATCAAGCATAAGCCGCTTGCCCGCGCCCGATAGGGATTCAGACCGCGCAACAGCCAGAAACACTCGAAGATCATCCCAATCCATGTCTCACCTTGCAAATTTGCAAAACTCTTTTGAAATATTGCCTCTGTTTCCAGCGTTTTTGCAAGGGTAGGATATGTGTAACAATGGGAGAATTGCGATGAAAGAAATCGGTCACTGGATCAACGGCAAAATGGTTGCGGGCACGTCGGGCAAGTTTGCCGATGTGTTCAACCCGGCCACGGGCGAAGTGCAAGCGCGGGTGGCGCTAGCGTCGGTTGCCGAACTTGACGCGGCGGTTGCCGATGCCGCAATTGCGCAGGTTAAATGGGGGGCCACCAACCCACAGCGCCGCGCGCGCGTGATGATGGAAATGGTACGCCTGTTGAACCGGGATATGGATGCGCTGGCGGAAGCGTTATCTTCTGAACACGGCAAAACCATTCCCGATGCAAAGGGCGATATTCAGCGCGGGCTGGAAGTGATCGAATATTGCATCGGCGCGCCGCAAATGTTGAAGGGCGAATTTACGGATAGCGCTGGCCCCGGCATTGATATGTATTCCATGCGCCAACCTTTGGGTGTGGCGGCGGGGATCACTCCCTTTAATTTTCCTGCGATGATACCCATGTGGAAAATGGGGCCAGCGCTGGCTTGTGGCAACGCGTTTATCCTGAAACCATCTGAGCGCGCGCCAACCGTGCCGTTGATGCTGGCCGCTTTGATGAAAGAGGCTGGCCTGCCCGACGGTGTCCTGCAGGTGATTAACGGCGATAAAGTGTCGGTGGATGCGATTTTGGACAACCCGACCATTGCCGGGATTGGTTTTGTGGGGTCAACCCCGATTGCCGAATACATCTACGGCCGTGGCTGTTCGAACGGCAAGCGCGTGCAGTGTTTTGGCGGTGCCAAAAACCACATGATCATCATGCCCGACGCCGATCTTGATCTGGCGGCGGATGCGTTGGTGGGCGCTGGTTACGGTGCGGCGGGCGAGCGGTGCATGGCAATCTCGGTAGCCGTGCCTGTTGGTGAAGAAACCGCCAACGCGTTAATTGAAAAGCTGATCCCGCGGATCGAAAAGTTGAAGGTGGGTCCTTACACCAGCGGCAATGATGTGGATTACGGGCCTGTGGTCACGGCAGCGGCCAAGGCGAACATCCTGCGATTGGTGGAGTCTGGCGTGGCGGACGGCGCGAAACTGGTTGTTGATGGGCGCGGGTTCAAGTTGCAGGGCTATGAAGATGGGTTTTTTGTCGGGCCACATCTGTTTGACCATGTAACTACGGATATGGAGATTTACCGGAAAGAGATTTTTGGACCGGTCCTAAGCGTAATGCGCGCAACGACTTATGAAGAAGCCTTGGGTTACGCGATGGACAATGAATACGGCAATGGTACAGCGATTTATACCCGCGATGGCGATACCGCGCGTGATTTTGCCAACCGGATCAATGTGGGGATGATTGGTATCAACGTGCCAATTCCGGTGCCACTGGCGTATCACACCTTTGGCGGCTGGAAAAAATCATCCTTCGGCGATTTGAACCAGCATGGGCCGGATAGTTTCCGGTTCTACACCCGCACCAAAACCATCACAGCGCGTTGGCCGTCGGGTATTAAAGAAGGTGCCAGCCTGAACTTCAAACCGATGGAGTGAGCCATCCGTTCACCAAAAGCAAAAATAAAAGAGAGGGGCAAGCCCCTCTCTTTTTTAGTATCAGGTCAACCTGGATTGGTCAGGCTGCTTTACGTTTGCGGCGCAGGGCAGCAAGACCGCCCAAACCACCAAGAAGCATCAGACCAGCCGCTGGGACTGGCACTGGTGCTGGTGCGCTGTAATAGACCGACGCATGGGTCAGCTGTTTGCCTGTAGCTGCGCAAACACCTGCCTTATTGCAACGATCTTTTGTAACACTCCACGTGCCAGAAAGGCTGGCAGTTGCGTCGGACAACAAGAACGCGCCATAGAGATACTGCGATTTAAGCACTATCATGACCGAGCCCAATCTAGTGAAGGTCGCCAGCGACCAGGAACCAGATGCAGTTTTAGCTTTCGGCGCGTTCGAGAATTGAACAGCACCGTCACCTAATCCGTCAACAGTCGCATCACCAAGGATCCAACCTGTCTTGTCAAACAGGCTTATGTCCTGTGCCACAATACCAGTCTTTTTGTTAAGGTCGTCACCCGCCATACACTGGGCTCCGCTTGCGCCACTCAGCGTGAAGTTCACGCCGTTAATAGAACAAGTAGCAGCCGACGCCGATGTCGCTAGACACAGGGCACCAACGATACTTGCAATACTTAGTTTTAAACTCATCATAAACACCTCGTCTAATTTTTGCCTCACCATTGCCATATATAGCATTTCTTGGTGTTCAAGCGAGCGTATTTTGCGGTTTCGGCACAATTACAATCTGCGCGTGTATTATCTCGCGGCAGATCGCCCGACCAAGCCTATTTCGTACCCGAAAACGGCATTTTCTCCAAGCCAAGCGCGCAATTAGTCACTCAGAAGACACAATGATTGCTTACAAAATCGGCCATGTCGCGCAGAACTCCGCTTGCCGCAAATGAAATTCTTGACAAAAAATTGTTGACTGTTGCTCAGCTGGAATTAATCAACGGCTTTTCGGCTTAATTCTTACAACTTGGTTTCAATTGCGAATCTGTCTCTGGATACTTTTTGTCAGGATATCGTGGCGATTCAAGCGACCACCAGACACTGACGCAATCGGCACAAGATCCTGCGATTCCATTGCCGTTATGGCACCGGACCGTTAGACGATGAACTCGGAACTGCTTGCAAGGATCGTCTATGTACCGTGTCTCTCCTTTCATTACTGCCTTTGCATGGGCGCTGCTGGGCGGCATAGCGGTGGCGACAGTTTGGGTGAACCTTTCCCCAGCAACTTACTATGATCTTGTTGAATTGCGGGTGGCGGATGTGACACTGCCACGCTGGATGGGCGCAAAAACTGTTTTGCTGACCCCATTGAATGTTGTGGGCGACGGCCTGATGGCGCTTTATCTTGCTTTTGTTGGCAAAGAGCTGTGGGAATCTTTGGTTCTGGAACGGGGCGCATTGAATGGGCGGCGCATCCTCGTGCCTTTGGGGTTATCAATCGGCGCGATGCTGGGTGCAGTTACCCTGTGGATTATCGTCTCTGCCCTGTTTGCGACCGCCGAAATGCCTGATTTTGGCACAGGATGGGTTGTGCCCTTGGGGTCGGATGTGGTGCTTTGTTATCTGATGGGGCGATGGGTTTTCGGACCAAAACATATGGCGCTGCATGTGCTGTTGTTGTTGACCATATCCGCAGATATTATTGGTCTACTTGTGCTTGGGATAGCCAATCCGAACATAAGCTTGCGGTTGCTGTGGCTGGGACTGCCGTTGTTAGCCAGTTTGTTTGTCTGGGCGGGCGTAGGGCGGCGACCAAACGTAACAGCGTCAGAGCGCCGCATGCGCCAGCACATATATCTTTGGCCTTATGTTTTTGCAGGTGTTGTGAGCTGGATCGGTGTTGCCGCAGCTGGTTTGCCGCCTGCTTTGGGGGTTCTGCCCGTTATTCCAGCCATCGCGC
>JACMNW010000389.1 GCA_014378345.1 Pseudorhodobacter sp.
AAATCGAACTTGACCAAACCCGCAGCTTCAACCCATTTCATGTTGAACTGCGTGGCCGGCATGTCGGACCGCGGGTCTTGATACAGCGGCACCAGTTCGTCCAAAGGCCTGTCACCGATTACCACCCCCGCTGCGTGGGTAGAGGCATTGCGAAGCAGTCCTTCGAGTTGCTGCCCGTAATTCAACAACCGTGCAACGACTTCTTCTTTTGCGGCCTCGCGCAGGCGCGGCTCATCCGCCAAGGCCTTGGTGATGGAGACCGGCTTTACGCCTTCGACCGGGATCATCTTGGAAAGACGGTCCACCTGCCCGTAAGACATTTGCAACACCCGGCCCACGTCACGCACGGCGGCTTTGGACAAAAGGGCCCCAAAGGTGATAATCTGGCCCACGCGGTCGCGGCCATATTTGGCTTGCACGTAGTTGATCACTTCTTCGCGGCGGTCCATGCAAAAGTCGATGTCGAAATCGGGCATGGACACACGTTCGGGGTTCAGGAACCGCTCGAACAGCAGGCTATAGCGCAAGGGATCAAGGTCGGTGATGGTCAGCGCATAGGCAACCAGACTGCCCGCGCCCGACCCCCTGCCCGGCCCCACCGGGATACCCTGTTTCTTGGCCCATTGAATGAAATCGGCCACGATCAGGAAATAGCCGGGGAAACCCATCTGCTCGATGATACCCAGTTCAAACTCCAGCCGCTTGGAGTAGTCGTCCACAGACACTGCGTGCGGAATTACGGCCAGCCGTGCATCCAGCCCCTCACGGGCAAGGCGACGCAGGGCATCAACTTCATCATCGGCGAATTTCGGCAAAATCGGGTCGCGCTTGAAGGCCTTGTAAGCACAGCGGCGGGCGATTTCGACCGTGTTTTCCAACGCTTCCGGCAGATCGGCAAACAAGGTGGCCATTTCAGCCTCGGACTTGAAATAGTGTTGCGGCGTCAACCGCCTGCGCGGGGCTTGCTGATCGACATAAGCCCCTTCGGCGATGCAAATCAGCGCATCATGCGCCTCGTACATATCGGACTTCGGGAAATAGACATCGTTGGTCGCGACCAGCGGCAGGCGCATGGCATAAGCCATCTCAACCAACCCTTGTTCACACAGCGCCTCGGCTTCTGGCAAGCGGTTGCCGGGGCCGGGGTGGCGTTGTAGTTCGACATACAGACGGTTGGGATACACGGTCGCCAGACGCGCCAGCAATGCGTCGGCCTTGGCCTTTTGGCCCGTCTGCAAAAACCGCCCCACCGGACCATCAGCACCGCCTGTAAGGCAGATTATACCGTTTGAATACTTGGCCAGTTCGTCCAGCGTCACCTCTGGCAAAGCACCCGCCTTATCCAGATACAGACAGGAATTCAGCTTCATCAGGCCCATATAGCCCGCCTCATTCTGCGCCAGCAACACCACTGGGGCAGACGCGCGCGGCTTCTCGCCCGGGCCAGCGGGGTCGAATGCCACCGATACTTGGCAACCGATAATGGCCTGCACGCCTGCGGAATTGGCGGTTTCGGAAAACTCCAATGCTGCAAACATGTTGTTGGTATCGGTTACCGCCACCGCGGGCATCGACTGCGCACGACACAGATCGACCAGCTTTTTGACCGGAACCGCACCTTCCAACAAGGAATGTTCGGTATGCACGCGCAGATGAATGAATCGGGGGATGTTTGCCATCCACCCAGCCTACCCAATGCGCGCGGCCGGGGGAAGAGCGCCGCAGTTTTCGGCAAAAGGCGAAACTGCTTCCAAGTTTTACGCGAAGGTAGGGCTTGCCAGATGGCTTTGGCGCAGGCTTCATGTCATGAAGGGAAATGCCGGAAAATCCGGGGATGCGTGCCCGCTTTACGCCGCATCGGGCGGCACGCACCGGCCTTCAACGAAAGGCACCATTGAGAGAAGGCGGCAGGTTACTGGAATGACCAACATCGCGTTTTATCTGAACGGCGCGCAGGTGAATGTGGCGGATCATCCCCCCACACGCACATTGCTGGATTGGCTACGCTTAGATCGCGGCCTGTGCGGCACCAAAGAGGGCTGCAATGAAGGCGATTGTGGTGCTTGCACTGTTATGGTCACCGACGCGCACGGCTCGCGGGCGTTGAACGCCTGCATCCTGTTTTTGCCGCAGCTGCACGGCAAAGCCGTGCGCACGGTCGAAGGCGTCACTGGCCCGAATGGCACCCTGCACCCCGTTCAAACCGCGATGATTGAACATCACGGCAGCCAATGTGGCTTTTGCACGCCGGGCTTCATCGTCTCAATGGCCGTGGGCCATGCGCAGGCGCGCACCGACCACGACGATGTGCTGGCGGGCAATCTGTGCCGTTGCACTGGATATGCACCTATCATCAAAGCCGCAAAAGCCGCCGAGGCCGCACCGGTCCCAAGCTGGATGCAGGAACCCTCTGCTCATTTCACTTTGGAAAAAGTATCCTCGGGGAAGGGGTCTGGGGAGGGGGCAGACAGCCCTCTCCCCAGCTATTTCCAACCAAAAGACAGTGATGAATTGGCGCAGTGGTATCTGGCTAACCCAAACGCCACGCTGATCGCAGGGGCCACGGATGTGGGCCTTTGGGTCACCAAAGACATGCGCGATCTGGGCACCATAGCCTTCCTTGGTGGCATCAAAGACCTGCAACAGATTGAACACGGTGGCGGCGCGCTGCACATTGGGGCGGGCGTGACTATTGCAGCACTGCGCGA
>JACMNW010000390.1 GCA_014378345.1 Pseudorhodobacter sp.
GACCCTGAACCCGCGCCAATATCCCAAAGCAACTCCCCCGGCCTTGGCGCAAGTGCCACCAAAGTCAGCGCACGAATGGGGGCTTTGGTTATCTGCCCATCATGGGCAAAACTGCTGTCCGGCAAACCCGGCACCGTTGGCAAAGCGGCGCTCTGCACGCCCAAAGGTTCTACTGCCACCGCCACCAGTGCGCCAATATCGGCCAGCGCCATGGCATCCGCCCGTACCTCTCGCACACGTTCGCCCGCACCGCCAAGCGCCTCCATCACCCAAAGCCGCGCAGCACTTTGCCCATGCGCCATCAGCCAATCGGCCAATTCAGCAACCCCTGCACCACCACTCACCAAACAAATCGCACGGCGGCCATTTGCCATCGGCGGCAACAACCGTGCAAAGGGTGCGGCATGCAAACCCAAACAAGCCACTTCCTCAATCTTCCAACCCAGCCGCGATGCAGCCAGCGAAAACGTCGACACCCCCGGAAAGCACCGCCATTCCGATGGGTCAAGATGGGCAGCCAAACTCCCGCCCGCGCCATACCAAAACGGATCTCCCGATGCCAAAACCACCACGTTAGACCCTTTTGTAGCCAAAACATCCGCCAGATCAAACGGCACAGGCCATACACGCCCGCGCGCATCAGCGCCCACCAATGCCAAATGCCGTGGCCCGCCAAACACAATCTGTGCCCGCGCCAACGCATCGCGGCTTGCATCTGTCAGGCCGGCCAGTCCATCTTCACCCAGACCAATGATTGTTAGCCAAGGATCACCCATAATGCGCGTCCTTCTTTTGGGTGGCACCACCGAGGCAACGGCGCTTGCCCATGCCTTTGCAGCCGCAGGCATCGACGCCATATTTTCCTACGCCGGGCGCACCGAAAATCCTGTGGCGCAACCGCTGCCCACCCGTCTTGGCGGCTACGGCGGCATAAACGGCCTTGCCGACTACGTCATTGACGCAAAGATTACCCATGTCGTCGATGCAACGCATCCTTTCGCCACCCAAATCAGCCGCAACGCGGTTGAGGCTTGCGCGATGACCCAAACCCCGCTGATCGCCCATGAACGCAGCGAATGGCTGGCACAACCGGGTGACAACTGGCAGCATGTGCCAGATACCCAAACGGCGGTTGCGGCGTTGCCTGCCAATCCTGCGCGAATATTCCTTGCCATCGGCAAGCAAACCCTGCCCGCCTTTGCCGCCCAGCCCCAGCATTTCTATTTGCTGCGCCTTGTTGATGCGCCGGATGCGGCTTTGCCAGTGCCCAATGCCGAAGTGATTCTTGATCGCGGGCCGTTTACCGTTGAATCCGATATCGCCCTGATGCGCGCCCACGCCATCACCCATATCGTCGCCAAAAACTCTGGCGGTATAGGTGCGCTGGCCAAACTGGAAGCGGCTCGCTGCTTGCATTTGCCTGTGATCCTGATCGCCCGGCCCGCAATACCCGACCGCCCCATCGTCAGAAGCATCCCTGCCGTGATGGAATGGCTCGGTCATTCCGCGCGCCTTGGCGTATAGACAAACCGCCCCACCCGCCGCGTCGCGGAATTGCCGACAATCACCACCGTGCGCATATCGGCCATCTCCGGCGTGGCTTCGCCCAATGTAACCGTGTGAATATGTTCATCCGGCGTTGTAACAGCCCGCGCAAAGGTAATCAGCCGCGCCGCGCCGCATTCCTCCAGCAAAACCTCCAGCGTCCGCACAAACTGATGCGGCCTGCTGGCCGACCGCGGATTGTAAAATGCCATCGCGAAATCAGCCTTCGCCGCCGCGCGCACCCGCGCCTCGACCAATTCCCACGGCTTCAGGTTATCGCTTAAATTGATCGCGCAGAAATCATGCCCCAATGGCGCACCCGCCCGTGCCGCCGCCGCCAGCATCGCTGTAATGCCCGGCAAAATCCGAATGTCCAGTGCATGGTCTGCGGGCCGTGCTTCCAGCGCCTCGAACACCGCCGACGCCATCGCAAACACCCCCGGGTCGCCCGACGATACCACCACCACGCGCCCCCCCGCGCGCACAAGATCAAGCGCCAGCGCAGCCCGGTCCAGTTCCACCCGGTTATCAGACGCATGCAGCGTCAATCCATCACGCGGCATAACCCGCGCCACATAGGGAAAATATCCAATCACATCAGTCGCTTGCGCCAAGGCCAGCGTCACCTCGGGCGTGATCAGTCC
Organism: Pseudorhodobacter sp.; assembly: GCA_014378345.1. Taxonomy (GTDB): domain Bacteria; phylum Pseudomonadota; class Alphaproteobacteria; order Rhodobacterales; family Rhodobacteraceae; genus JACMNW01. The sequence goes on from JACMNW010000390.1 coordinate 2,190, forward strand.
CGCATCCCCCGGCCCAAGCCCCGCCACCACCAGCCAGCCGGTCATTCCAGACCTCCGGCCAACGGCCTGCGCCCCTGCCCATGCACCAGCACAATCGCGAAATAGGGGCAATCGGTGGCCTCGGCATCGGCCAGCCGAACCACCCGCTGCCCCGGCATGGTGCCGCGTTCCACCAGCCAAGCGTCATCCAGCCGCCCCGCCGCCACCAGCGCCCGCCGCACGCGCGGCAAATTTCGCCCGGTTTTCATCACCACCAGCGCATCGGCGGTCTGCATATGCCGCACCAGCTCCGGCTCTGGCAACGTGCCCATCAGCA
>JACMNW010000391.1 GCA_014378345.1 Pseudorhodobacter sp.
GGTGATGACGTAGGAAAGCCGGTCCACCCCATGCCATTTTTCCAGCAACGCCTTGCTGTCATCATAGGCTGATTGCGGCGTATCGCGTAAGGCTTCGGGCGCGTTACGGTCCATGCAGGTTTTGCCGGTGTAGGCGCGAAGCCCGCGATTTTGGGCGGCGGTAAAGAACGCATCCACCGATTCAGGATGGATCGTGCCGTAGCTGCACATCGACGTGGTGCCATGGGCAAGGGCCAGATCGAGGTAGTGGTTGGCCACTTCTTCCGCATAGGCAAGGTCAGAAAAGCGCATTTCTTCGGGGAAAGTATAGGTGTTTAGCCAATCAATCAGCCGCTTGCCCCAAGACGCGATGATGGCGGTTTGCGGGTAATGAACATGGGCATCAATGAAGCCTGCCGAGATCAGGGCTGCACCGTAATCGGTGATCTTTGCCATTGGGTGACGGCTGCGCAAACCGGCACCGTCGCCCACCGCTAAAATGCGGCCCTGATCAATCAGAACACCACCATGGGTTATGTGGCGGGCCGCAGACGGGCCGTCCGGAAACGGATTGCCGTCAAAACACAGCACTTGCCCCAGAACCAGATCGGCCATACCCGTTTTTCCTTTTCATGCAACAGTATACCCTTTAGGCGATTTATCAGCATTCGTAAATTCGGCTTGCCCCCTGTTTCTTTGAAACAGCTTGTCCTAGAGATGGGTTAATTGGTTGACGAGCAATCGTTCGGGAAGGGCATCATGGCGGAAAGTCTGACAGCAGACCTGAACGACGATGCGCTTGATGCGCGCCGGGTAACGGCAATTCTGGACGCGGTTGATGCGGGCGATACGGGCCTTTTGACCGCGCTGCTGGAACCGTTGCATGCCGCCGATATTGCCGATGTGTTGGAACAGATCAGCCCATCGGAACGCCGCGATTTGGTGGCACTTTGGTCGGGGGAGATTGACGGCGAGATCCTGTCGGAACTGGATGATGCGATCCGGGATGAGGTGATAGCAGCCCTATCGCCTACGGAATTGTCCGAAGCCATGCGAGAGCTGGATACCGACGACGTTGTTGATATCCTTGAAGATATGGATGTGCCGCAACAGGGCATCATCCTTGATGCACTGGATGATGCAGACCGTTTTGCCGTGCAGCAGGCGTTGGGATACCCCGAAGGATCAGCCGGGCGGTTGATGCAGCGAGAGGTGGTGATAGCACCCGAACACTGGACCGTGGGCGAGGCGATTGATCATCTGCGAAACTCTGACCGGTTGCCAGATCAGTTCTACCATGTAATTTTGGTGGACCCTCGGATGAAGCCTCTGGGTTATGCAACGCTGGGCCGCATTCTGTCATCCAAGCGTGAGACGAAGCTGCGCGACATTCTGGAGGACGGCTTTCGCACCGTGAAGGCGACCGAGGAAGAAGAGGACGTTGCCTATTTCTTCAACCAATATCACATGATTTCCTGCCCGGTGGTGGATGCGGATGACCGCTTGGTCGGCGTGATAACCATTGATGACGCGATGAACGTGCTGGACGAAGAACACCATGAAGATGTGCTGCTGCTGGCGGGGGTGGGCGAGGAAAGCTCCATCGCCGACGGCATTCGTGAAACGGTGCGGCAACGGTTTCCTTGGTTGTTTGTGAACCTGATTGCAGCGAATTTATCCGCGCTGGTGATCGGGCAGTTTCACGGCACCATTTCCGCCATTGTGGCGCTGGCCGCCCTGATGCCGATAGTTGCTTCAATGGGCGGCAATGCGGGGACGCAATCGTTGACCGTGGCGGTGCGCGCGCTTGCCACGCGGGATTTAACCACCTCAAACGCCATGCGCGTGGTGCGGCGTGAGGCGGCGGTTGGCGTGATCAATGGACTTGGGTTTGCAAGCGTGATGGCGATTGTCGGCTGGCTTGGATACGGATCGGCGATGCTGGGGGTGGTTATTGGCATGGCAATGATCGTGAACCTGTTTGTGGCGGCTTTGGCGGGCACGTTGGTGCCGCTGACGCTGAACCGTATGGGGCTTGATCCGGCGCTGTCTTCGGGCACGTTTGTGACGACGATGACGGATTTGATGGGGTTTTTCGTGTCCCTAGGGCTTGCCACATTGGTGCTGGTATGAAGATTGACGCCATTAAAGCCGATGCCCGCAAAGTCGCCTTCGCTACCCGCAAATTGGCATTTGAAGCAGGGCAGGGTCGGGCTGCGGATTTGTTGGCTGATTATCTGGCTGTACATCGTGGCCGCAGTTTGTCTGGTTATATGCCGATGCGCACTGAGATTGACCCACTGCCAGCGATGGCGGCCCACCAAGGCCCGGTCTGCGTACCGGTGATTATTGCCAAAGGCCAGCCGCTGAAATTTCGCGAATGGACGTCGGGTTGCGCCATGATTGCCGGCGAATTTGGCGCGTTGATCCCGGCCGAGGGTGCCTGGATCGAGCCGGATGTTTTGATTGTGCCTCTGCTGGCGTTTGATGCGCAGGGATACCGGCTTGGCTATGGTGGCGGGTTTTATGACCGCAC
>JACMNW010000392.1 GCA_014378345.1 Pseudorhodobacter sp.
GCCTCGCTCCAGAAGAAGCCTTGACTGAAAGATGGGTCGATTAGCGAGACGCCGATGACTTGGCTCGCGTTATTGATCCCCCAAGCCAAGGAATATTCAAAGCCTCCGAGTGTGCCGAGATCGACCATACCCTTGGTTGAGGTCCACAAGAATGCTTGAGAGGGACCATTGAAAATTTGTTGCCCTCGAACGCAAGTGCTTAGGGAAGAGGAAACGTTGGGTCTTACTCTCACTGGCGTCATTGAGAACGGTGTCAAAGAACCGCGGCCGGCAGGATTAGACCCTCCCACCACCCGCCCGTAGTCATTGATGGCATAAGCCGACGCACCTGCGCCACCCAGCGCACCCAGATTCTGAAACTGGCCGCCACTGTAGAAGTAGGCGGTCGCGCTCGTGTTGTTGGTGTTAAATGTCACCTGACCCGACACATTCAGGCACGCGCTAGTGGCAGGACCGAGCTTGACGACGCTGTAAGCAAGACCAGACCCTGTCGTCATCGCCAGTTGCTTGCTTCCCGATGATGCCAATGTCGTCGCAGCGAATACATCGCCCCCGCAAACCAGGCCCATCGATAACAGACATGGCAGCAGCGCTGCCTTGCATTGCTGCAGTGCAGACTTACTGAAGGCTCTGTTCATTTTCATTCCTCGCTGGATGGTGTTCGCTGCAATGCGCACACCTTGCAGTGGGGCGGCTAAGAGAGAATCGCTGCTGACGACGGCTGCCATATAAGCTCCTGAATAGCGTTGGATGGAGGCGATGCGGCGCGGTGATATCGGGGGCGAGGCGAGCGCTGCAGCTTGTGCCGCATGACAATGTAAACTGAGTTTTAAAAATTAATTCACAAACGGAAAAAAATAGCGTGCGATTGACGGTTTTGCCTGATTTGGCGATGCATTTGCGCGCTTGCTGCGCGGTGATTGGCAGAGAAATGTGGCTATCGAATTAATGTTGGCGGCGAGCGCTATCAGGCTGGTAATGGTAGCGGCGGGAGACGACGCCGATTCGTGCTCCGGAGAGGTTGTACGCCAGCCGGCTCGAGTGCTTGACCCAGCGTGGCCATGATCCGGAGGACGTTATTCCGCAGCGGCACACGCTTGCCATGCCTTCGAATGGCGTGCGGCGTGTCGACTGGATCAGTTCATCAATGCGCCGACGCGTTTTCTTGTTCTGCGCTTGTGAGTTCAGCCTGCCGCGTCACTGGAATGTTTCGTTGACTCTGAATGCAATCCGGCTGGCACCAGCTTCAATCCCAGCGCCCGCATCACGCCCATGACCGTACCCAGTTCCGGATTGCGCTCGCCGGACAACGCCTTGTACAGGCTTTCGCGCGACAGGCCGGCGTCACGGGCAATCTGCGACATGCCCCTGGCCCGTGCGACATCGCCGAGGCCGGCGGCAAACGCTCTGGGATCTCCTTCTTCCAGCAGCGCGGCCAGATAGCCGATGATGGTTTCCTCGGAATCGAGGTAGTCGGCGATTTCCAGTGACGCGTACGTTTCTGCTACACGCACCTCGCCCGATTTCTGTTTGTCTATTGCAGCGTCTTTTTGCATGGCGACTCCTGGTTGCCGATATCCCGCGCCATGTCTTGCGCGCGCCTGGTATCGATCTGCTGTGTGGACTTGTTGCCGCCCCGGACCGTGTAATAAAGCCGATAGCCCGGTCCGATATGCACCCGCATCTCCAATACGCCTTCGCCTACCGATTTCACATCGCCAAAATTTCCC
>JACMNW010000393.1 GCA_014378345.1 Pseudorhodobacter sp.
AGGCATGCAGGCAGGCTTTCGCGGTCTACGATCAGGGAATGATAGCGGGTGGCCGCGAAGGGGGAGGGCAGGTCTTTGAATACACCCATCCCTGCGTGGTGCATGCTGCCCATTTTGCCATGAACGATGTCTTTTGCGCGCACGACATTGCCACCAAAAGCCTGCCCGATGGTTTGATGGCCCAAGCAAACCCCAAGCAGCGGGATGTTTGCTTCGGCTGCCGCAAGGGTAAGTGGCAGGCAAATGCCAGCTTGTGCAGGGTCACAAGGGCCCGGAGACAGCACGATAGACGTGGGGCGCAGGCGCATCACGGTCTGCACATCAAGCGCATCATTGCGTTTGACCACAACATCTGCGCCAAGTTCGCTTAAATAATGCACTAGGTTGTAGGTGAAGCTGTCATAGTTGTCGATCAGAAGCAGCATCTTGCAGAGCCTTGACAATAGGGGATGATCCGCGCGCGGGGTCGGGCTATACATGAAGCAAGCGGTGTCGGGGCGTCAAGGGAAACTGACTGCTTGGATTGTGATGTGATATCCCACCAGGGACTGGACTTGAAGGCAAGGGGCTTAGGATGATTAGGGGATTCCTGTCGGGCGTGCTTTGGGGCACTGCTGTATCTGCTTTAGGGTTGGGGGCAGTGTCGCAGCTAGCGCCGCTGCCGGTTGCGCGTATTGCGGCGGATGCATCGGCAGTGAAGCGGGTCAAACCGGCGTTGGTGGAACCGGTTGCGGTGCCAGAACTAACTGCTCCAGAAGCTGTGGTTCCAAAACCAGAAGTTCCAGATGCAGCAGAGCGCGCGCCGGAAGCCAAGGTACCAGTTACACCTGCCGAGGTGCCCGTACCCAAGCCTGCTCCGGATGTGGTGGCAGACAGTCCGGCTACCCAAGCCGTCGAGCCGCCCGCGGGATCGGAATTTGCAAAGCCTTTGCCAGATACGGCCCCCGTGGCCCCTGCGGCTGACGTGGCGCCTGCGCCAAATGCAATGGGTCAGGCCCCTTTAGCACCGCCAGCGACGGATGCCACGACGCAGACTGATACGCCATCGGTTGCGCCAAAGACCGGGCTTGCAGCGCCAAAACCACTTGATGTGCCAAGGGAAGGCGGCGATGCCGGAGTGTCCGCCAGTGTACCTGCCGGTGCAGACGATGGGGCAAAAATTTCGCCAGAACCGCCGGGTCAATTGACCCTGCCGCAGGCAGATAATGCCCCTGCACCTGCGCAAGATCCTGAACCAGCTGCCGAAAAGGCGCCGTTTAAGCCGTTGCCGGAAATTTTACCAGTGCCCGAATTGCCTGCAGAGCCTTCATTGCAACTGACACCGGATGCGGTTCTGGTGCCTGACGCCGGCCCTGTGCAAGTCCCCGCAACCAAATCGTCGGCCACGTTAGAGCCGACGCCAAGCTTGGACGGCGTGGTTGACGGCGTTACGGTTGGTCGCTTGCCAACAATCGGTGATGCGCCAGCAGTACCCGAAGGGTCGGCTGCGCCTGCCGCTGAAAACGCTCCGGTCGGCAGCACTGAGTTGGTTATTGATGGTCAGGCGGATGTGCCGCCTTTGCAGAAATATGCCCGCGCTTTTGACAATGTCGACGCAAAGCCGCTGTTTTCTATCATTTTGATTGATACCGGGGGGGCGGATGTTGACCGCGCCGCCCTTGCAGCACTGCCGTTTCCAGTGACTTTTGCACTTGATCCTTTGGCCCCGAATGCAGCCGCGGCCAGCGCGATTTACCGGGCTGCCGGGCAAGAGATAATTATGGTAGCAACGGGTATTCCGGCAGGTGCGACGGCGTCTGATCTGGAAGTCACCTTTCAGGCTCATGCCGCGGCGCTGCCCGAAGCTGTAGCCGTGATTGATACCGAATTTGGCGCGTTTCAGGCGGACCGACCCATGGCTACGCAAGTGGTGCCAATTTTGAAGGCGCAGGGTCGCGGGCTGATATCGTGGGATCGGGGCCTGAACGCGGCGGATCAGGTGGCGGAGCGTGAAGGGCTGCCGTCGGGGATGGTGTTTCGCAAGTTGGACGGCAAGGGTGAAAACAAATCCGCCGTGCGACGAGCGTTGGACCGGGCTGCGTTTAAGGCGGCACAGGACGGGCGCGTCATGGTGATTGGGCAGACCTTGCCAGAAACCGTGGCGGCACTGATGGAATGGGCGGTTAAAGGGCGGTCGGCATCGGTGGCGCTGGCCCCGGTATCGGCGGTGTTGACGGTGAAGTGAGCTATCTGCCGGGGTTATTGTCGCCCCGGCCGCGGGTCAACGATTGCCGCGCCGGGAAAACAGGCCTGCATCTTCGGCTGCGCGGCGCAGGGCACGGGATTTGTTCAGGGTTTCTTGATATTCCGCCTCGGGGTCGCTGTCATAGACCACGCCGCCACCGGCCTGAATATACAGGATTTCGTCTTTGAGAACGGCCGTGCGCAAGGCAATGCAAAAGTCCATCTCGCCATTGGCGGCAAAATAGCCGACACCGCCACCGTAGATGCCACGCTTTTCAGGCTCCAATTCATCAATGATCTGCATCGCGCGCACTTTGGGGGCACCGGACACTGTACCTGCGGGCAGACCTGCGAGCAGGGCCGACAACGCGTCTTCGCCGTCGGCAATTTGGCCGACCACGTTGGATACGATGTGCATGACGTGGCTGTAACGCTCAATAATGAATTGTTCTGTCGGGCGCACGGTACCAATTTTGGACACGCGGCCTGCGTCGTTGCGGCCCAGATCGAGCAACATCAAATGTTCGGCCAGTTCCTTTGTGTCGGCCAGAAGATCGGCCTCCAGCGCGCGATCTTCTTCTTCGGTAGCGCCGCGTTTGCGGGTGCCTGCGATGGGGCGAATGGTGATTTCGCCTTCCCGCAAGCGGACAAGGATTTCGGGGCTGGCACCAACAACCTGAAAGCCGCCGAAGTTAAAAAAGAACATGAACGGTGAAGGGTTGGTGCGGCGCAAGCTGCGGTACAAGGCAAAAGGTGGTTCGGCAAAGGTTTGCGACCAGCGTTGGCTGGGAACAACCTGAAAGATGTCGCCCGCGCGGATGTAATCTTTGGCGCGTTCCACAGCGGCTTTGTAACCTTCATGGGTGAAGTTTGATACCATATCGCCGATGGGGGCGGGCGCGCCGAAATCACGCTCTGCCGGGGGCGCGCGGTCAAGGTCGCGAAGACTATCCATCACACGTTCGGCAGCTTGAGCATAGGCGGCCCGCGCCGACAGGCCGGAGGCTATCCATGCGGGGGCCACGATTGTAACCTCGCCCTTCACACCGTCCAGCACCGCCACGACGGAGGGGCGCATAAGGATCGCATCGGGCAGGCCTAGCGGGTCTGGGTTTACATCGGGCAGGTGTTCGACAAGGCGGATCATATCATAGCCAAGATAGCCGAAAAGACCCGCCGCAATGGCGGGCAGGTCGGCGGGCATGTCAATGCGGCTTTCGGTGATCAGCGCCCGCATGGTATCTAGCGGGTGGCCTTCCAGCGCTTGAAACGCGCCCGCATCAAAACGCGCACCACGGTTTAAGCGGGACTGTGTGCCGTGGCACTGCCAGATCAGATCGGGCTTCAGGCCAACCACGGAATAACGCCCCCGCACTTCGCCCCCGGTCACGGATTCGAGCATGAACGTATCGGTGCGTGCATCGCCGAGTTTCAGCATCAAGGATACGGGCGTATCCAAATCCGCCGCGATGCGGGCGTAGACCAGCTGGTTCTTGCCAGCTTTCCAGCCCTTTTCGAAATCTTCGAAAGTGGGAATCAATGCCATTTCATGTGCCCGTTCAGTTCATTTGGGCGTGAACGGCGTTGATGGCATTTTGATCAAGCGTGATGCCCGATTTGGCTGTCAGGGCCGCTGTAAACGCGGCGAAAGCATCTTGCGAAATTGCCTGTTCTATTTGGGCTGCAAGGGCGGTTTTCACGGCGGTGACATCGGTACCTGTCGTGGCGGCGGGCACCACGCTATCAAGGCTTAAAACGCCGACAAAACCCGGTGCTTCGGTCACACGGATATCGGCTTTTGCCAATTGAAACACAGTTGCCATTATGCCTTCAGGTGCGCCTTCAAAAAATCCGGTGCGGGGCAGTTCTGGGGCCACACTGACAATACCGTAAGCCCCAAGTGATGCGCCGCCTTCGACGGCGGATTTCACAATGATGGCTTGGGCAGACAGGGCCTTGGTCAGGGCATCGGCAGACCAGGCGGCGGCAACTTTTTCCTTTGCGGCAGCAAAGGGAATGGGGGCCGGGGGCACGATTGCGTCAAGCCGCAAGGCGGCAAGGCCACCGTCATCAAGACCGATGGCTTGCGGAAAATCGCCTTCGGTAATTTTGTCGGCTTCCGTGCGGAATGCCTCATACCCAACCAACGGGTCGTCGCTCTGCGCACCCGGAACATAGTCAAAGGTGACAAGTTGCATACCTTGTTCGGTTTGCACCTCTTCCAGCGTTGCCCCGCCTGCAAGCGCGTCATCGACGGCTTCCAGCTTGTCGCCTATCGCGCGGCGCGCGGCGTCAAGTTGGGCCTCCCCGGTCAGGGTCACTTTCGCCTCGTCAAAGGTGGTTTCTTGCGCGGGCAGGACAGCGTTCATGCGGAATAGAGCAGGGCCGAGGTCAGAAGTGAATGGGCCAACCACGCCGGGTTCTTTCAGCGCGAAAACGGCGTCGGCGGCAGCACCAAGATCATCCGGGCCAACATCACCCATATCCACATCTTCCAACGTCAGGCCACGTTCCTTGACGAAGGTTTCAAACGCTTCGCCTGCATCAATACGGGCTTTGGCAGCGGTGGCATCGGCGTCGGTCGGGAACACTAGGCGTTCTACCAAGCGGCGTTCGGGTTGCACGAATTCGGCAATGCGGCTGTTATACAAATCTTTCAACGCCTTTTCATCGACCGGCATATCGGCGGCAATCATATCGGGCAGCAGCGCGATATAGGTGATGCGGCGTGCCTCTGGCGTGGTAAAGGTAGGGATATTGGCATCATAGAAGGTTTGCAGATCGACGTCAGTTGGGGCGGGCGGCTGGGCTGGCAGATCTGCCGCATCAAGTTTCAGCAGGGAAAACGCGCGCTTTTCGCCAGCATAGGCATAAAGTGTGTCGGTCAGCGTGGCGGGGGCGGTGAAACCACCCGCGACCGCCCCTTGCAGCAAGGATCGGGCCACATCGCCGCGCAGGCCTGCCTCAAAATCAGCTTCGTTCAGATTGGATTGTTTCAGGGCAAAGCGGTAGGTTTCGGGATCAAATTTGCCAGCAACGCCTTGGAAAGCCTTCATGCCCGACAATTCTTTTGCCACTGCGGCGTCGCCTACGGAGATACCCACGCGTGCAGCTTCGTCATCAAGGGCGGCGCGGGTGATCAGACCTTGCAGCACTTGTTTATCAAGGCCGAAGCCAAGGCCCTGTTGCATGTTCACCGGCTGGCCCATTTGCGCGCTGAAGGCTTTCAGTTCCTGGTTGAGGCCGCGGGCATAGTCATTTGTGGTGATCTCACGCGTGCCGACGGACCCGATGGTGCTTAGACGCCCGCCAAAGTTGGTGACGCCAAAGCCGCCAAGGCCAAGCACCAGCAGGGTCATCAGGCCCCAGACCAGCATGCCAGCGCCTTTGCCTTTTTTCTTGGGTTCAGCGTCAGGTTGCGGGGTTTTGGCCATTGGTCTGCTTTCACGAATAAGAGGTTTTCTGTGTCTATGCGGTCAGCGTGGTCTGGGCAAGCACTGCATGGGTTAGATGCGCAGGGCGGCGAGGCGGCGGAATAATTCGGTTATGCCTGTGATATCAATATTGGCGAAGGCAATCCGCAGTTGTCGCTTGCCGTCTGGTGATCCGGTGGGTTGGAACATGGTGCCGGGCAGCATCAGGATGGCGGCATCAGCGACGAGGCGTTTGGCGAGTTGGTCGGACGGCAGGTCAAAGGGATGCTCAGCATAGGCAAAGTAGGCGCCGCAACCAAGCAGGGACCAGCCGTCGAGGGATTTGAAGGCTTGGGTCATGGCATCGCGGCGGTGCAGGATTTCGGCACGCTCGCCTGCGACCCATTGGGCAAGGTTCTGCATTCCCCACAGGGCCCCGATTTGGCCCAGTTGGCTGGGGCAGATGGCGACGGTATCAAGGAATTTTTCCACCTGTGCCAAGCGGTCGGTGGCGGCGACGATTGCGCCAACGCGGTGGCCGGTCAGCCGGTAGGCTTTGGAAAATGAATAGAGGTGGATCAGCACATCATCCCAATCGGGATCGGTGAACAGATTATGCGGAGCACCTGTGCGGCTGTCAAAATCGCGGTAAGTTTCATCGACAATCAGGGCAAGGTTGTGGGCGCGGGCAAGATCGCGGAAGGCGGCCAAGGTTTCAGCCGGATATTCGGCACCGCCGGGGTTGTTGGGGCTGACCAGCACGATGGCGCGGGTGCGCGGCGTGATCAGGGATGCCGCCTGATCTGGATCGGGGACCAGGCCCGCGCCGCAAGGTAAGGGCACGGCGCGAACGCATTGCATATCAAGCCACATTTTATGGTTGAAATACCACGGGGTGGGCAAAATCACCTCGTCGCCAGCACCCGCCAGGGTGGACATCACAGCGGTGAAGGCTTGGTTGCAGCCTTGAGTTATAGCGACCTGTTCTGTGGCAATAGTGCCGGAATAAGCTGCCGACCATTGCAATGCAATTTCCGCACGCAAGGCGGGCAGGCCAAGCACCGGGCCATAAAGATGGGCGGCGGGATCGTTCAGCGCGGCATCTGCCAAGGCTTGACGCAGCGCAAGCGGTGGGGGGTCTAGCGGGGCGGCCTGACTGACGTTGATCAGGGGGCGGTCTGCGGTGAAGACCCCGCCGACAAGCCAGCGGCGTGCTTCCATCACCGGGGGCGGGTTGGTTGCACGCATTGCGCGATTTAGGGGCAGGGACATGCCATATCCTTGTTCAAGTCATGCACCGGACGGCGCGCTGAGCAGCATAACGGCCCTGAGCGCACGATACTCTTTCCAGATCAACCCGATCATGAACAAATCAAACAGGGCTAAAAGCAGCAAGAAGGGTGATCCAGAATGGACGAATTCATAAACTTGATAGATGACAAAAGCTGAAAGCACGACCATCCCTGCTGGATAGGCCCACATAACCCGCCGCCATAGCAACATAACGATGCCGAGTTTCAAGCCGCCGTGAAGCATCAGATACATCGCATAAAAATGCTGTGTCCCAATCGGGAACTGCTCCATCGCCCGCAGGGTCCAGCTTGCCATTGTATCCGTCGGGTCTTCGGCAATCTCGAAATGGGTCAGCCAATAGACCAAACGCGCGACCATTGTGTTTGGCACAAGCAACATGCCAAGCCCAGCAGTGACTTCGGTGCCTGTCAGCAGCCCTTTGATAGCAAGACTGGCTTCAAAAAGCCAATGCCAGATCTTAGCAGGTGTGGGTCGAAAAGGTTTTTTCATTTGAAGGCGGTTAATCCTGCCCGCGAAACGGCTGCACATATTGCAGCGCCATATCCCATGGAAAGAAGATCCACGTGTCCTGACTGACCTCGGTGATATAAGTATCGACCATCGGTTTGCCACTGGGCTTGGCGTAAACGGTCGCGAAATGCGCGTTGGGGTACAGGCTGCGCACCAGTTCCAGCGTTTTGCCGCTATCGACCAGATCATCGACGATCAAAATACCCGTGCCGTCCCCCATCAGATCGGCCTGCGGCGATTTGGTGACCGCCGCATCGCCGCGATCCTGGTGTGCGTAGGAGATAACGGAAATCGTATCAACCACGCGGATATCCAATTCGCGGCTGACAATCATAGCGGGCACAAGGCCACCGCGGGTGATGCCAACCACGGCTTTCCACGCGCCATTGTCGGGGCCTTTGCCATCCAGCCGCCACGCCAATGCGCGCGCATCACGGTGAATCTGGTCCCAACTGACGTGGAAACCTTTTTCATGCGGCAAGCGGTCGTTCATGGCAGGCGTTCCCTCAGGTGGCGGCGATCTTGACCCCAAGCAAGGCCAGCAGCCCGCCGAAGGTTCGGTCGATCACAGATTTCAGGCTGATATAGCCTGCCCGCGTGCGATCAAAGGAGAATATGCGGGCAACAAGGGTGTTCCAGATGGTTTCGTTCAGGAAAACAACTGTAAGCAGTGCGGCGTAGACCCATAGTGATGTGCCCGGTGGCACGGTGCCGATGAAAATGGCGCTAAACAGGATGGCGGGTTTGGGGTTGGCAAGCTGTGTCCAAAGACCCAACCTGAACGCCGAGGCCGCGGAGCGGGGCGTATTTGTAGTTGTGGTCATGTCAAGCGGCTGATCAGCGCCGCGCCACATACCCCAAGCCATGTAGATCAGATACAATCCGCCGATGATTTTCAGCGCCCAAAGCAAGGACGGGGCGGCTTGAAAGACCAATGCCAAACCGAACAGCGCTGCCGCCGCCCAAATCACGCCGCCAATGCCGATGCCCATGGCCAAAAATGTGCCAGTACGAAGTCCTTCGGTTACACCTGTACGCGCGGCCATCAACACGGCTGGGCCGGGGCTGATGGCGGCCATCAGGTGCAACAGGGCCACGGCGATAAAGGCGGTCAGCGTCATGTTAGTCTTTCTTGGTGGCATCAATATCAGGCGCATCGACGGCCTTCATGCCAACCACATGATAGCCCGCATCAACATGCAGGTTTTCGCCTGTGGTGCCGGAGCCTAGGTCGGACAGCAGATAAAGCGCCGCCTTGCCGACCTCTTCTTGTGTCACGTTGCGGCGCAGCGGCGAGTTTAGTTCGTTCCACTTCATGATATAGCGGAAATCGCCGATACCCGATGCTGCAAGGGTTTTGATCGGCCCTGCGGAAATAGCGTTCACCCGGATGCCGTCTTTGCCAAGATCTTCGGCGATGTATTTCACCGATGCTTCAAGTGCTGCCTTGGCCACACCCATCACATTGTAATGCGGCATCACTTTTTCCGCGCCATAATAGGTCAGGGTCAGCAGGCTGCCCCCCGGACCCATCATCGCCGATGCACGTTGGCAAACGGCGGTGAAGGAATAGACGGAAATATCCATCGTCATCCGAAAGTTGGCAGCGGATGTATCGACATAGCGGCCACGCAGTTCGTTCTTGTCGGAAAAGCCGATCGCATGAACCACGAAATCAAGATGCCCCCAGACCGATTTCAGATGCGCG
>JACMNW010000394.1 GCA_014378345.1 Pseudorhodobacter sp.
TCGGGCAACAGCAGCGGCACCCGCCACGGCCAGAACGGACAGCGCGCCAAGTGAATATCTGCAAGAGGTTTGTTGGATGGTGTCATGGCGACACCCTGTCTTTGTTCAATCCTTCGTCGATCACCAGACGGTTCACCACCTTCACCTCGCCTGTGACTTTTTGCACAGCCCGTGCAATCAGTTGTTTTTCCATTGCAGAAACTGTGATCCCGTTGATCACGATAACGCCTTTTTCCAAGGCGACCTGTATTCGGGATGTGTCCAATCCGGCGGTGGATCCCAGGGCTGCGTCAATGCGCTTCACAATTTCGCCTTCATCAATATCGAGTCCATTAGTTTCAGGCGGGGCGACATAAAATTTCGGCCCAAGCTCGTCGTGAATCCAGTAACCGTTCGACGCCGCATTGCTGGATCCAGGATTATCAGATGTCAGATCATGGCGATCTTGCGGTGGTTCAGTCGACGTCGCGTGCGATTTGCTGATCCTGACGGGGGGGTTATCGGGCATGATAAATCTTTCTTCGTGTCAAACGAGCTGTCCTTTGCGCAGCGGTGCAACGTGCCGTTTATTGGAATAAAAACAGATTTCCTTTTTGCACCGCAGGCCAGCAACTTGCGGCTCCGGCAAATGTTCCATGATTTCCAACTGCAATGTTTAAGGAATAGGTCCAAATCTTGCAGCGAAAGCCGGCGTTCCGCGGTGCCGGGCGATTGGATTTTCGGGTGAACAGCATGGAGTTGACGGGGTAGGGGCTGGAACCATGTCCTAGGCCAAAACGGGAAACCGGAAAAACCGCATCTGCGCCACCTGCCGCCCTGTCCGGTTGACAAACACCACGCTGTTCAAAGTGTAAACCCGACCAAAGATTGTTTGTTCCAAACAAAAGGCAGAATACCGGAAAGCATAGTTTTCTTACTTTCGATAACCTGGTCTTTGACCAATCTTCTTGCAAGCATCAACCAGAAACAATTGATCGACGTACTAAAATTTCCGGCTTAAATGGGCTGAGCTAAACAATCCAAATCGCCAGTTTAGTTCGGTCGCCCGCGAAATGCCGACGCGTGGCCCGCTTTGGATTTCGTTTGCAGCGATGTTTTGGCCTTGGAGAATGCAATAGTCATTGTCTTGAAACGGTCTGCCATTATCTTGCAGCCCAACATCCAGCGCCTGTCCGATTTTGCCCGGACCAGAACACAGGGCTGTTAGATGCTGGGTTCCCCGTCGCAGCGCCATCACGTCTTGGCCGTGGGTCGGTTCCAGCGCCCGCAACAAAACAGCGTCGCCCGCAACACAGACGACATTCAGGCATAAGTGGATACCATACGATCGGTAAACGTAGGCGCTGCCCGCCAAGCCAAACATCGCGGCATTTCGACGGGTCAGGCCGCCAAAGCTATGCGACGCAGGGTCGTCGCGGCAATAAGCCTCTGTCTCTACAATTTTGCCGCTGATCCCCCTGACAGTTAGAGTTTTGCCCAGCAGATCTTTTGCCACTGTCACCGCGTCGCGCACGAAAAACGATTGGCTTAAGCAGTCCATTCCAGAGGCCTCGCTCACATCACACCTGCAAGAAACCAATTCAAAACGATAGTTTTTGCTGCCCATAAATCGCGAAAAGGTAACTTTGCCAGTTGATAGATAGCAGCGTGAAAAAATTTGGAAACCTGCGAACAAACAACGCTTTCGGGTGTTTTACCATCATCTCACCGAACGGCAAGTTCACATCCCGAAAGGAAAAGACATGGAAAATCGCCGGCAAGCCACTGAAGCAGGCAGCCCTGATGCTATGCTGGATAGTCAGGGCTTTCACACGGGCATCGCCGATGCAGCCCAACGTGAAATCACTGATCTGCGTGATCGGACGGCAGGAATGGCTCAGTCCATACGCGACGAAGGCAAAAAGGCAAAAACGACTGCACTGCGTCTGATGGTTGACGAAGTCGATGGGCGTAAAGCGCAGCTTGTTGACGGCCTGACGGCGCTGACAGATGCCGTGCGTGAGGCATCCGAAAAGCAAGATGCCCCGACTGCAATCATGTCACAGGCCGTGCGGATGCTCGAACACGCAACGGAAACGCTGGATGGGCATTCGATGCAAGATTTTGGCACGATGCTGACGACCTACAGTCGCCGCAACCCTGCTATGTTTGTTGCAGGGTGCCTGCTGGCGGGCCTAGCTTTGGGTCGTTTTGTAAACGCAACGGGCGCGGGATCATCGAGCGGGGCATCAGGCGCGGAACGCCCCACCGACGCAGGATCTCAATTTGCAAAGTCGCCGTTTGAAAGCCCGCAGTTTGATGATCCCGGCTACCCGGCTGCGACTGCATACCAAGGAGGCAGCGATGGATCCGCGTGATGGGCCTGTGCCCGAAACACGCAGCATCCCAGAACTTCTTGGCGATCTGATCCGCGACATGAACGGTCTTGTTGTGACCGAAGGTCGGCTGTTGCGAACCGAACTGGCCGAAGCAGGGGGGAAGGTCGCCGCCGGGGCCGAGATGATGGTGAGCGGGGCGGTTTTAATAATGGTGGGTTTGCTTGTGCTGGTACAGGCGCTTGTCATTGCCTTGGCAGATTGGCTTGGGCCCGGACTTGCCTCCCTTGTTGTGGGCGGTGTGATGTTGGTGCTGGGACTGCTGGTCGCTGTGCGTGGTCGGGGCGCATTCAAGGCCGCAAGGCTGACCCCCGACCGGACTGTAGAACAAACGCGCCGCGACGTGCGGCTGATTAAGGAGCAACTATGATGGACACCACGGAAAAGCTAGAACGAGACGCCGAAAGCCACCGCGCCAATGTTGAATCTACGTTGGATCGCCTGAAAGACCGCATGTCAGTAGACCAGATGGTTGGCGGCGTAGGCCGCTTTCTGGGTCTGTCTGACCCAGCTGAAACCTTGCGCAACGTATCCAGACAGGTAAAAGCAAACCCGGTAGCCCTGGGCCTGGTAGGAATGGGCCTTGCCTGGTTTGCAATCGGCGGTCGCCGCGAAGGCAAACCTCCGACGCAGTGGAGCAAGCAAAGATGGCAGGGTCAAAAAAACGAAACAGATTGGGATGCCCGCGTGGCTGAACTTACCGGGGATGCGGGCGCGAAAATCAGTAGTGCCGCCAGTGAGGTTACAGATCAGGCTTCTGAGTTGGTACATTCTGCGCGAACAAAAGTGCAAGACGGCCTGAGCGCCGTTTCGGACAGGGCCAATGATCTGCGTCATGGCTTTACCGCCCGTCTGGAGGATCAACCGTTGCTGGTGGGCGGTTTGGCTGTCGTGCTTGGCACGATTGTTGGTGCCGTTCTTCCGCGCACTGAAACCGAAGATGCTTTGATGGGGGATCAGCGCGATCAGCTGCTCGCAGATGCCAAGCAAGCATCAAGTTCATTGCGCGACCGCGCAGTTGGTGCCGCACAACACACGTTCGACGCGGCAGTAGGCTCCGCCCGCGACGAAGGGCTTCTGCCGGATGGCGATGAAACCGTGGTCTCGCGCCTAAGCGCTGTGGCCAATGCAACGATCGACGAGGCGAAACGCCAGGTAGAGCCGGTTTTGCATGGCGACACCGCAGAAGACACCAGAACGCCCTGAGCTTTGTTGCGGTGCAAAAGCAACAATAAAACCCGGCAGCGTCATCCACGCTGCCGGGTTTTACATTTCAAACCGTCAAGGTCAGCTAAGCCACCACTTGCCGAGCGGTCTTCACCATGCTTTGCCGCGCAAAGGCGGCCTCAAGAAGCCCATCGTGGGTGCCGCAGTCATACCGCGTTCCGGTAAACCTAAATGCACTTAGGGCCACGGTGTCTGCATCATATGCGATGGCATCGGTCAGCTGAATTTCGCCACCCGCACCCCGCTTGGTCGATTTCAAAGACGATAAAACGACAGGGTCAAGAATATAGCGTCCAACTGCTGCAAGGCGGGATGGTGCCTGCCCCAAAGCGGGCTTTTCGACCATCCCTGAAACCGCGACGCATCGGCCGACCGACGGCCCGGCGAGTCGAAAAATGCCATAATTGCAAGTATCTTCTGGCGCTACTTCCATCGCAGCAACCATATGGCCGCCGGTATAGTTGCGCGCCATCTCACCCATGCAAAACGCGTCAAAGATCACGTCATCGGGCAAGATTATTCCTATCGGGCCGGGCAACACAAAATCCGCCGCGCAGGAAATGGCATGACCCAAGCCCAGCGGTTCATGCTGATAAGCAAAGACAATTTCCATTTGTTTGGGGGGTGTCAGCTGCGCAAGGGTGCGGCCAAGCTCATGCTTGCCGCGCGCTTCAAGGTCACGAATGTATTTTTGGTCGTGCGTAAGATATTGCCGAATGGCCTCTTTCGATGGATGGATAATGATAACCACCCGCTCCGCGCCTGCATTGGCCGCCTCGTCGATCGCATACTGAAGGACAGGGCGGTCGTAGACAGTCATCAATTCCTTGGGTGTCACCTTGGTGGCCGGAAGAAGCCGCGTTCCTTGCCCTGCGGCCGGGATGACAATGGTTCTAATTTTCGATGCCATGATGTGTGGTTCCTGTCGTTGGTGTCTCCCTTATGAAATGCTGATCAAAGCGCTTAAGTTCCCTTTTCTACATCAAAATTATGTATGGTTAATGTAGTGAAACCGATCAGTGGACGTTGGTCTTCGATAGTAGCATCGCCGGGCGATTTGCTCCGAAATTTGGAAACTGCGCCCGTTCAACTGGCGGCCGGAAAGGCTTTTAGATGGGGCCACTACCATGTAAAAGGGCCCGCACATGGCGGGCCCTACCGGGAACAACTCAGAACATAAATCAACCTTCGAAGGTTGGCATTGCTTCCAGATCGACTTTGGTTTTGGTCAGATACACCCGCACATCATCGCCTGCTTCGTTGCGCAGGATGTCAATATCGGCAAGTTTCAGGGCAACCGGCTTTTCGCCCATTCCCAAGAAGCCGCCTACATCAATGATTGCATCAGTGATCTGCCCGCTATCCGACAGGATCAACTTTCCAACCTCTCCGATGACTTCGTCATTGGCATCATAGACTTTTGCGCCTGTCAGCTTTTCAGCGGTCAGATATTCGATTTCTGCCGCCATGTAGCCGTCGCGTGCAATTGGCTGGCGCATCGTTCCATCCGCTGCTGCTGGATCAGTGGCTGCCATCGTTCCATCGGCTGCCGCAGGAGCAGTGGCCGTTCCATCTGCCGCCACAGTTCCGTCAGCTGCTACCGTTCCATCGGCTGCCGCATTATCGGTTGCCATTTTATTGTTGCCCATGGAATAATCCGGGGCAGCTTCAAGATCGGCGCGCGCCGCGTTCATCACCAAAAAGAAATCATCTGGCGCATCGCCCGTAGCGCTATCGCTGACGAACTTGATCGCGTTCATGCTGACAGCAACCTGACGTTCACCCATACCGAGAAAACCACCGATATCGACAAGCACGGCATCAACTTTGCCGTCACGCGACATGATCACGTCGTTGATCTCGCCAATATCGTTCCAGCCATCCTGCATGCCGTTATAATCGGTCGCATCCAGAGCTGTTTCCGTGGCGTAAACGCGCATACCAATAAACTTCGACGCGCGAAGCTCCATCGCATCTGCAGCTGTGCGGAACATACCCGGTGCTGCCGCGTCTTGCGCAAATGCAGCACCACTCAGCCCAGCAAGAATAGCTGTTGTAAGCATAAATTTTTTCATCATCGTCTCCTGTTTATCAAACTTCTGGGTTTGACTTCCACATGAAGGTTCAACATTTGAATGGCATCAAGGTTCCCAAAAAATGCCCCAAATTTCCGCTACGTCTTGCATGGTGTGACGCAACTCCTTCAGGCCAGCGTTTGGGCCTGGGCCTCGGCGACTGTGGGGATGCGGCCATTGGGCGTCAATCGGTTCACCACATCGGGCAGTGCTGCGTTCAGCCGTAAAAGCAACTGCGCACGGGGCAATCCGGTCTTCTGGCTTAGATCATCCAAGGTTTCATCACCCAGCGTCCGCTCCAGATCGTCGACATCCATTGGCATGTTTGGCCCGTCTGCGATCCAGCTTTCGGCATGAGCCGGTTGGCCCGCAGCCTTGAACCGATCCATCAGATCCCGCAGGCCTCCCGATAAGGTGCTTCCTCCCGTGGCCGACTGAAACATGTGGCCGATATTGGCCAAAAGGCCGCCACCCTCCGCCGCTTGTCCCTGCCCAGTATTGGGGATCTCATTGCGAGCGTCGGTAAGCATATCACTGATCTTGCTGCGGTTTTGATACCCGGCCACGGCCACCAGGCCAAGCAGCGCAAGTAAGGACGGTGTTGATTTCGACATGATCTTTCTCCTGTAAGTATGCGTTTGTGGCTGGCTCAGGCACGCTTGCGCGCAAACCCCCATACCAGCAGCACGATGATGGCCCCAACTGCGGCCCCGAAGATCCCTGCACCTTCACCCGGCGCATACCAACCCAGGCTTTGGCCCAGATAAGACGCGACGATCGCCCCGAACACGCCAAGAATGGTGGTCAGAACAAACCCCGTCGGTTCGTTATCCCCCGGCGTTACGAACTTGGCGATGATGCCCGCGACGAAACCGATAACAATGGTCCAGACAATTCCCATGGCGATGCCTTCCTTGCTGATTTAAAACATTGTGATCGGAACGCGCAGGGCGTCATTTCGTTCCGAAAATGCCCACCCATCCTGATCAAAACCATCATGGAACCGCCAACCCGCCGCTGCGTTAACTGAACGGATCAGCGCGTACCGCGTTTTATTTTCCATCCCGATCGGAATTTAAATCTGTAATGCCAGATCGCTCCGGCTGAACGTGGCGCCCCAAAATTTACGGCCTATGCAGCAAGCGACGTTAACAGTCCGGATTAACGCGCAACAGGTTTCTCAAAGTATATTTGTGATTGGTTGGAACGACTATAGTGCCCAGTAGTTTACTTGGTGGCACAAGATAATAGTGCCTTTTGCAAAGGACATCACATGAGCGGGATCATCTATTTAGTCGGACTGGTTGTCGTCGTCTTGGCCGTCTTGTCCCTCATCGGCTTACGCTGATAACGAATTAGGAATGAACAAATGGAACGGACAGTAGATAACACCCGCGCCGGCGCGGCTGATATGCGGCTTGAAGGCTCCTACCTTGATTGGCCCTCAATCTGGGGCGGCACAGTGGTAGCAGTGGCAGTCGGATCGGTATTTACC
Source organism: Pseudorhodobacter sp. (assembly GCA_014378345.1). Classification (GTDB taxonomy): domain Bacteria; phylum Pseudomonadota; class Alphaproteobacteria; order Rhodobacterales; family Rhodobacteraceae; genus JACMNW01. The sequence goes on from JACMNW010000394.1 coordinate 7,173, forward strand.
GCTTTCGGCGCGGCTTTGGGTCTTTCGATCGTGTCGGCCGAACCTGCCGAGGGCAGTTTTAACGCCATGTTGATCGTAAGTGCGGTCTGGATCGCGCTGTCGATGGTCGCAAGCTATATGGCAGGCGGTTATATTGCAGGTCGGATGCGTCGGCGTTTCGACAATGCTTCACCAGACGAAGTATCGGCCCGTGATGGCATGAACGGGCTGGTCGTATGGGGCGTGGGTGTCATCGTGTCGGTCCTTCTGGTACAAGCGGCTGTGTCCGCGTCACTTTCTGCTGCAGGATCAGTCGTGTCAGCGGCCGGATCGGTGGCACAAACGGCCGCAAGTGTCGCAGGTGATGTGGCAGGTGGTGCTGCACAAGGGGCAGTGCAGGCTGCGGGTGAAAATTCAAATGGCGGCGCGATGGCCAATCCAGTGAACTACATCGCATCCACGCTCTTGCGGCCCGCGCAGGTATCACCGGCGGCCCCACCGTCGACGGCCACTGCAGATTACAGTTCAGATGTGGGTTCTATCCTGAACAACGTTGCTATGACCGGCGACATCAGTGACGCCGAACGCAGCTATCTGGCCAGCGCTGTCGCTGTTCAAGCAGGTATCCCCGCAGACCAAGCGGCGACGCGCGTTGACCAAGCCGTTGCAGCATCGCAGAAAATGCGTGCAGATGCGGTAGCAGCAATCGAAGAAGCAAAACAGACGGCGATTAACATCGCCGAGGCTGGCCGCATAAGCGCCATTTTGGCTGCGTTTTTCGCTGCCGCAACAGCACTAATTTCAGCCGTTGCAGCGCATATTGGTGCGGTAAAAGGTGGCGTGCACCGTGATGAAGGTCGGTTGTTTGGTGGATTTGCACATCACCGCCGTGCATAAATTGCCGCGTCACTGGGGTTCCAATACGGACTTGCTAGATTTGTTTAGCAAGACTTTGCTGGAGCCCCTTTAAAGCGAAAGCTGGTTTTAAACCCCACGATAATCGGTGCAACGTCCCTTTGCTAAACCATGTTTAAGGAGGTCTCTTTGCAAGAGTTGATACCCTCGCTCGACTGGCAGCGCATTTTTATTGGTGACGAACCTCCGATCTTCCTGCTTGAAATCGTTGTCCGGACGGTAATCGTATACAGTTACTCACTGGCCCTAATCCGTTGGATTGGCGGCCGGGGCATCGGGCAGATGTCAATCGTCGAGTTTCTGTTAGTTGTCGCACTTGGATCGGCGGTAGGCGATGCGATGTTCTATCCTGATGTGCCTCTGATCCATGCACTTTTGGTTATCACCTTGGTCGTGGTCATCAACAAGCTCATAGATATCGCCATGTGCAGTGACCCCCGAATCCGCCATTTTTTTGCGGGCAAAAGTATCGAAGTCATCCGTGATGGTCGCATCAATCGAAATGCTTTGGCCTATCTTAAAGTCAGCCGGGATGAGCTGTTTGAAGGTTTACGAGAACGGGGCATTTCAAACATCGCGCGCGTTCAGTACGGTTTTCTGGAGCCATCAGGCGCATTCAGTTTTTTTCGCGTTAAGGGGCCGGTTAAGGGTCTTCAGATCATGCCTGCCTGGACGACCACCTTTGCAACAGCCCAGCCAGGAAACGACAAGGCCTGCACCGACTGCGGAACAGTTGTCCCCGCCGAAACACAGGTTTGCCCAACTTGCCAATCCCGGGCTTGGGCAATGGCAGTGATTGATGACGAAGAAATCCAATGACAGCACCGTTGATACAAATCGAACAGGGTTTTAAGGCAGACGCCGCGCGTGCCTGTGAAGGACCCGTTCCACACAAGGTATTCAAAACATGGACTTGACCGAAGATGATATTAGCCGGGGCCGCGATGCTAAAACCCCTTCGGACATCCCCGCCCGGGGGTGGAAGGACGTGTTCTGGAGGGTCTGGAAATCCCTAACTGAAGACCATGTTATGCTGATTGCGGGCGGGGTAACATTTTACCTTCTTCTGGCACTTTTCCCTGCTCTGGTTGCCTTCATGTCGGTTTACGGCATCTTTCTTGATCCTGCCACCGCTGTAGAACAGGCGCAGTCGCTGCGCGGTTTTTTTCCACCTGCTGCTGTTGATATTTTTGCAGATCAGCTTGCCCGTCTCACATCGAAACCCAGTGAGGCGTTGACGTTGGGGTTAGTTCTGTCTTTGGTTATCGCGTTCTGGAGCGCCAACGGCGGTGTAAAGGCGATGATCGAAGGGCTGAATTTCGCCTACAACGAGCGGGAGAAACGCTCCTTCGTGCGTCTGAACGCTGTGGCATTTTCCTTCACGCTCGGGGCAATGGCTTTGATGATGGTTTTGTTCGTCGCCCTCGCGGTGATCCCAGCAACGCTGGCGATACTCAACCTAGGGTCAGTTGGCACGTTCGTTATAAAACTTCTCCGCTGGCCCCTACTTGTGGCGGCACTTGGCCTCGCACTGGCTGTACTCTATCGCCACGGCCCCAGCCGCCGGTTGCCTGAATGGCGCTGGGTTACTTGGGGAAGTGCTTTTGCCACGATCAGTTGGCTCTTCATGTCGATCGGGTTTACAACGTATCTTGACCGTATAGCAGATTTTAATGCTACCTACGGCGCGTTGGCAGCACCAATTGGATTTCTGTTCTGGGTCTGGCTTTCGATCATTGTGATCATTATGGGCGCCGAGATCAATGGCGAGATGGAACATCAGACAGCAGTGGATACCACTATCGGTCCCGATAGACCCATGGGAAAGCGCGGAGCAGTGATGGCAGATACATTGGGAGTGACGTCAGATTGAACGACATGACAGTGTGACAAGCCAAGCGTAATCTGGCGCTGGTAAATTTCTAATTAAATACGCTATCACCTTGCAATCTCACAGTTTCTGACGGCTTCAGATTGAACCGCGAGAAGCGCAGAAAATCGGCTTCTCTCGAATCGTTCTTACCCTGCTTTCGTAGATTTCCCGCCCGATAACTCGCTCAATGTCGCTCTGATGGAACTACCTATTTTGAAACGACGCTGCACGTGCGAACGATACGGCTTGTGCTTTACCCCTTGAAACGGCTGCTTCCGGGATTTGACGCGCCGATTTCTGTTTTGCTGCTGAGCTTCGCCACTTGCGCATGAAACCGAGCAGAAATCCAGTCGGAACGGCGGAGTTTCCCGAAGCCCGGTTGAATGCCAGAAACCAGTTCCAGATTGCCTGAGTATCGATATTCCAGCAGGCGAGGGATAATTTCGCAGCGTTAATCAGCTCTGCCGAAGGCGTGTGATACCGGCACGATATTTGTGTTCCGGTCTCGCAGGGCTGATCGGCTGAAGCTGCGCTATTGGCACGGGGGATTATCCCCCCATGCGTGTCAGCATCCGGGTATCAACAGCATCGGTCTTAGCGCGGGTGCCCTAGGCCTGCGTGAACCGGCGCGCTAGCGCCAACTCTCATGCTTTGTGATACGCAGCTCCAGCAGAACGCCTATATTGAGCGCTACAACCGCACAGTCAGCTTTGATCAGATGGTTTGGCATAGCCGCGTGGTAAGGGTCGTGCTCGAGCCGACGGATGACCGGCAGCACGCACGCCGCCGTTGCGGCGCTCATGCTGCCATCGACAACACCAGACAGAATCTAAATCCGGCCAAGCTCACGCTTGCTCATCATGACCCATCCTATGTGAATCCTCCAAGGTGCCCGGCTGGCAAAACAGGGTGGGTGACAATTTAACTTTGTTCACATGGGACATTTCTGCTTTTCGCTCGCAACCTCATTGCCCTTCATGAAGATTATGCAATCGGCAAGGTTTCATTTGATTTTTTTCCTGTAGAAAATAGGACATTGCACCGGATCATCGCCAAAAGAATCTATTACCGAAGCCGCAATCCTGCCGCGTCAAAATGGAAGGCGCGGCTGGCATCTGGTGTGACATGCACAGTTTCATCAACCATGAAATTGTGCTCGCCGAACAAGCGCACTGTCAAAAGCCCTTGATCTGCTACGTTGACATAAACCAAGGTCTCGCCGCCCAGCTTTTCGACATGCGACACCGTGCCGGCCATCTGGCCATGTTCGCGGGAAATGGTGAGGTGTTCGGGGCGTACGCCCATTGTGTCGGACCGCATGCCCAAAGCCCCCGCTTTCAGGAAATTCATCTGCGGCGAGCCGATGAAGCCGGCGACGAAGGTGTTGGCGGGGTCGTTATACAGTTCCATCGGCGCGCCGTTCTGCTCGACCTTGCCGGCCCGCAGCACCACAATCCGGTCAGCCAAAGTCATCGCTTCAATCTGATCATGCGTTACATAAACCATCGTGGCACCAAGTTCACGGTGCAGGCGGGCGATTTCGATCCGGGTCGCCACGCGCAGGGCAGCGTCGAGGTTGGACAGCGGCTCGTCGAACAAGAACAGTTTCGGGGTGCGCACAATGGCGCGGCCGATGGCGACGCGCTGGCGTTGGTCGCCTGACAACTCGGACGGGCGGCGTTGCAGCAGCGGTTCCAGCGCGAGCATGTCAGCGGCGCGGTCGGTGGCGCGGCCGATGTCTGCCTTGGAAAAGCCCGCCTGCTTCAGCGCCAGACCCATGTTGTCGCGCACCGTCAGATGCGGGTAAAGCGCGTAAGATTGGAACACCATCGCCAGCTCGCGCTTGGCCGGGGCTACTTCGTTGACCCGCTTGCCGTCAATCTGGATCTCACCACGCGTGCAGTCTTCCAGCCCCGCAATCATCCGCAGCAATGTCGATTTGCCGCAGCCAGAGGGCCCGACAAACACGCAAAACTCACCGTCGTTGACGTGCAGGTCGACGCCCTTGATCACCTCGGTTGCGCCGAAGGATTTCGTCACGTTTGTCAGTGTCAGCGCACCCATGGCAGCCTCCTCAAGCGGTTCAGGTTTTTACAGCAGCGACAATATCCCTCAACGCGGTCGCGTGCAGCGAGAGGCATCCAGTTACGATTCATTCTTGCACCGCTTCAAAGCTTTACAGGCTGGCCGGAACGCACGCTTTCATCCGCCGCAAGGCAAATGGCCAGCGATTGAACGGCGTCTTGCATGTGTCGGGTCAGATCGAGCCTTTCAGTGATGGCGCGGGCGACAAAAGCTTGCTCACGGTCGCATAGTTGTTGGTGGCTGGGCTCATCCGCCATCGAGATATCGGTATCGCCTGTGGCCACCTTATGCACCCGCAGCATCGAGGTTTTGGTGTGGGTGTCGATGTCATCCGACCGCGCATTGTCCGGCATGCGGATTGATACTGCACCATTTGGGCTGATCACATCTTTGATGAAAAATGCTGTGTCGCTTATCATCGGACCCCAGCCTGCTTCGTACCAGCCAAGAGAGCCATCGTCGAAAATCACTTGAAAATGGCCGTAATTATACATGTCTGGCGCGATCTCGTGGCTAAGACGCAGGCCCATGCCGCGCACTTCGACCGGCTTTGCA
>JACMNW010000395.1 GCA_014378345.1 Pseudorhodobacter sp.
AAGGCGGGTGGTTTTCAGGATCGAGGGGGTACCAATTTTGGCGATGGCAGCGTGCAGGTCGGGTAGGGAATTGACTGCGTAATAGGGTGCGCAGGTCAGGCCGAGGCTGGTGAGAAAGGCTTTTTCTTCCAGCCGGTCTTGGCTGATGGCAAGGGCGCGGCGGTTGGGGCGGATGGGTTTTAATGCCTCAAGTGCGTTAAGCGCCGCGGTGGGAATATTTTCGAATTCATAGGTGATGACATCGACCGATTCCGCGAAAGCGGTAAGCGCCGCGATGTCATCATAGGGGGCGGTGGTTACGGAATGGGCCACATCGGCGGCAGGTGGGTTTGGCCCCGGCTCAAATATATGGGTTCTGAAGCCAAGCCGGGATGCGGCGACCGATAGCATCCGCCCCAGTTGGCCGCCCCCCAATATGCCGATGGCGCTGCCGGGCTTGAGGTCAATCATTGCTTGGCTCATCAGGGATAGAGGCAAACAACGCGCTTCGCCATGCGTCCAGTTTGGCGGCAAGGGCAGGGTCGTTCAGCGCCAAGATACCGACGGCCATCAGCCCGGCATTTGCCGCCCCGACAGACCCGATTGCCATGGTCGCCACGGGAAAACCCTTTGGCATTTGCAGGATGGAATAAAGGCTATCAACGCCCGACAAAGCTTTGGTCAAAACCGGCACGCCAATCACTGGCACACGGGTTTTCGACGCCATCATGCCGGGCAAGTGGGCCGCCCCACCCGCGCCTGCGATAATAACCTTAAGCCCGCGCGACACGGCAGTTTTGCCATAGTCCCACAACCGGTCAGGTGTGCGGTGGGCCGAGACGATTTTCGTCTCATACGCCACGCCCAATTCATCAAGGATCAATGCCGCTTCTTTCAGGGTTGGCCAATCGGATTGGCTGCCCATGATGATCCCTATTTCAACAGCCATGCGTCCCCCTATCCCTGTGCGCCGCAGTATAGCGGGGGCAGGGGCAGGGGCAAGGTCGAGGGGGGTTTGCGTCGGCAGGTAAGGTCAATTACATCGACAGATGGATCAATAAGAATCAACCAAGCGGGAACACGATCTGTTTTTCAAGGCAGACCCGGTCAAACAGTTTGGTGATTTTGTTGGATGTGCTTTTGTGAGGGCCGATGATACTTGCCGTAGTTCTTTCGATTGTCGTGATCTTGATTGCAACACTGCATATCTTGTGGGGTATCGGATTTTGGTTTCCGATTGAAGACGAAGGCAGCTTGACGCGTGCTGTTGTTGGCTTTTCCGGAGCCGACAAAATGCCCGGCGCAGTGCCTTGCGCGCTGGTGGGGGTGGCTTTGTATATGGCAGTGGTCTGCCTGTGGTGGCCGCCGGGGGCATTCAGATTTTTGATGCTTGCGCTGGTGGGGACTGTGTTTGCACTGCGCGCCGCGATTGCCTTTACACCATTTTGGCGCAAACTGACCCCGGTAGAGCCCTTTGCGACGCTGGACCGCAAGTATTATGGGCCGCTGTGTCTGGCGCTGGGGATGGGATTTTGGATCAGCCTATAGCGTGTGTCACGCGATGATGTCGGGGATCAGATTGTCTTCCATCTTGACGATCTGATCCTTTAAAAACAGCTTTTGTTTTTTAAGCCGCCGCAGCGTCAGGGGGTCTGGCCGCCCGGCTGTTTCCAGCACATGAATTGCCTCATCCAGATCGCGGTGTTCGCGCACCAGCACGCCCAGCCGGATGCGCAGCATTTCGTCATGGTTCAATTCACTTGGCGGGGTCATGGCGTGTGCTGGCATCCTGATCAGGGTCTGGCGTTGCCGGACGTTACAGCGATTCGGGGTGTGGGCGGCACGAAATGTGAAGCGATTTTAGCAAGATGCGGCGATTTCGATGGCCATGCCGCTTTGGCAGCCAGCAGGGCTTGCGTAAGGCTGTGGCCCGCCCCATATCTCAAGGGTTGGGGTGCCTTTTTGGGCTCCGGCGAATGTGTCGCTTTGTGAAAGGGCATGAACTATGTCGAAACTAACGCTGGGGGCGCACCCCTATCTTCTGGGGTTTGAACAGCTGGAACGGCTTGTTGAACGCACCGCAAAGACGGCGGCAGAAGGCTATCCCCCCTTTAACATCGAAGCTGTGGCAGAAAATGCGTACCGCATAACCTTGGCGGTGGCAGGGTTTGATGAAGATGATTTGGCCATCACGGTGGAAGACCGGCAGTTGGTGATCCGCGGCCGGCAAGGCGACGATGACACAGGTCGCGTTTTCTTGCATCGGGGGATTGCCGCGCGCGCATTTCAGCGTAGCTTTGTATTAGCTGAGGGTGTGGAGGTGGCAGGGGCCACCATGGAGAACGGATTATTGCATTTGGATTTGCACAGATCCGTGCCCGATGCAGTGGTACAGACGATTAAGATTGGCCGGAAAGTGGGAGAAAAGTCGTGAACGTCAAATATGCTCCTTTAACTGCTGACGCGGCCCGCATCGTATATGTGCGCGAAGTGTCCGTAGCCGACCTTCCGCAAGAGTTGCAGGATGAGGCGGAAGGTCTGGAAACCCTGTTTGCCGTGCATTCCCCCGATGGTGCGCGGCTGGCGCTGGTGCGTGACAAGGCGATTGCTTTTGCGCTGGCTCGCCAAAATGATATGGCGCCCGTGTCTGTGCATTGACGTGACTTGCCTTTGACTGGGTGGATGCGTTTACCACCCAGCCAATTGGCGGCAATGGCTGAATGGTGGTCCATGACGCGGCGGGTCTGGATGACGCCACTTGCCTCGCCATCACCCATGGAAGCCGCCCGACCGAATGCCCGTTTATTGACCCGTCAGCCACCGGCGATACGCGGGTGCGGTTTTTTTCTGCCATCACATGAAATAGGCTTTGCCGGGCATCCGACGATTGCGACCGTTGTTTCGCTGCTGGACCGGAGGGTGGTATCTGGGCGATGCCGCATCGGCCTATGCCCGGCAAGGTTTTGCCGATCTGCAACCCCGGTTGCAGCGCCTATAACCCAAGTTTAGTTGTGGACAACCGTAATCTTCGATACACCTTTAGCGGGATCATGGCTGAGTGATCGATACTTAGAGGCATTAAATGGCGGAACGTAGCGGGTATAGCGGGCTACAGATTGGTCTGCATTGGGCTATCGCTTTGTTGATCGGGGTTAACTATCTGGTCAGCGACGGGATGGAGGAAACATTTGACGGAATGATGGAAGGCAAAGCCGTAACCGGCTGGACGCCCTTGGTCCACGTCTATGTCGGCACTGCTGTGTTGATCTTGGTGGCATTTCGCATTTTCGTGCGTTTCACGCGCGGTACACCGGGGCCAATTCAAGGCGGCACGCTGTTTGATAAGGTGGGCGATGCAAGCCACTGGGTGCTTTATGCCCTGATGCTTGTGGTGCCGGCACTGGGCGCAATCAGTTGGTATCTAAAGATTGATCAAACCGCATCGCTGCACGTGCTTGCGATGAATACCATGATCATCCTGATCGGTGTGCATTCGGCTGCGGCCCTTTTCCATCAGTTTATTCTGAAGGATCATCTGCTGCTCAGGATGATGAAGCGCGGCTAAACATCCACAAGACCGTAGATAGAAACGCCCCCCGATCAAACCGGGGGGCGCTTTTTTCAGCCCGCGATCAGGCCCATTTGTTCCAGCTTCAGGATCACCTGATGCGCGCAGTGGTCAACAAAGACATTTTCGGTATCCAGCACGATCTCGGCTTTCGTTGGCATTTCGTAGGGGTCTGAGATACCAGTGAATTCCTTGATCTTGCCTTCACGCGCCAGTTTATAAAGGCCCTTACGAT
>JACMNW010000396.1 GCA_014378345.1 Pseudorhodobacter sp.
GGCCATGGTGCGCTTGATGACGGTGACTGGTGGTGGTCATGCCTAGGCTGGCAGCGAACGGTCGGCCAAGCAGGGCGGGACAGTGGATATTGATGCCAATACCGATGTTTTGCGGTTTATTGCGCTGCATCCTTGAATCGGCCAGTCATCTAAGCCCCTTTCCGGGCGATCTTCGTTAGGCCGGCGATGAAAACCCGTCAGGGCTTGAAGCGCGGTTGGTCATGCGGGGTCCAGAGCCTGCAAAAGCAGACCCAGCGCGTATTCTGTGGCGGCTGCGCGCACGGCGGCGCGGCCCAATGGGCCAAATTCGATAGTTTGGGTTTGGGTGGGGTGGCCTGTCTGTGCCAAGCCAAAGCAAACCCGGCCTTCGGGTTTGTGTTCCGATCCGCCCGGGCCTGCGATGCCGGTTGTGGCAACGGCAAGGGTGGCGTTTGAGCGGGTTAACGCGCCTGTCGCCATTTCGCGGGCAATCTGTTCTGAAACTGCGCCATGGGCGGTGAGGGTTTCTTGACCTACACCCAGCATGTCGATCTTGGCATCGTTGGAATAGGTGACAAAGCCGCGATCGAATACATCGGATGATCCGGCAATATCGGTCAATGCGGCGGCAATCATACCGCCTGTGCAGCTTTCGGCGGTTGCGATAAGGATGCCGCGCGCGCGGGCGGTGGCAAGAATTTCGGTAGTGATCATGGTTTCATCAGGATCAGGGGCAAGTGATAGGCGGCAGCGGCGATGATGGTGGCGATGCCAGCAAACAGGCCCGCCCAGAGATCATCCAGCATGACACCTGCCGCATCGTGGCGGCGGTCGGCGCGACCGATGATCCAGGGTTTCCAGATATCGAACAGGCGAAAAAACAGGAATGCGGCGATCCAGCCGGGGTAGGCGACAATGGCCCAGTTTTCCATGCCACGAGAATAAAACGCAGCGGCTGGAAACAGCAAAGCAAGCCATTGGCCTGCCACCTCGTCTATCACAAATTCAGACGGGTCATCACCGGGGCGGTTGGCCAATTCGCGCTGGCAGGCCCAAAAGCCTGCGGTGGTGGCGATTATTGTGGCGGCAACAAGGGGGGGAAAGCCCAAGTAGCGGTCAATGGCGATGCCAAGAATGATGGCTGCGGCAGACCCCCATGTGCCGGGCGCGGGTCGTAGCAGGCCTATGCCGAAGAAGATCGCAATTATCCGGGTCATAGCGCCACCAGCGCTGCGGTGGCGAGGGCGGCGATGCCTTCTTCGCGGCCTGTGAAGCCGAGTTGTTCAGTTGTGGTGGCTTTGACGCTGATCCTTTCGGGATCAATGTCCATGATCCGCGCAAGCTCCGCTTGCATGGCGGCAGCGTGGGGGCCGATTTTGGGGTGTTCGCAGATCAAGGTTATGTCTGCGTTGCCAAGGGTAAAGCCGCGTGTGCGGGCGAGGGCGATGGCATGAGACAGGAAGATATGCGACGCGGCCCCTTTCCACTGCGGATCGGAGGGCGGGAAATGACGGCCAATGTCACCCGCCGCCAGTGCCCCGTAGATGGCATCTGTAAGCGCGTGCATACCGACATCGGCGTCGGAATGGCCGATCAATGCCTTCGAATGCGGGATTTTCACGCCGCACAGCCAGACATGATCGCCGGGGCAAAAGGCGTGCACGTCAAAGCCGTTGCCAAGACGAATATCCATTTGGGGGCGGCTCCCTAAAATATGCTCAGCGCGCGCAAAATCGGCGGGGAAGGTGAGTTTCAGATTATCTTCATCACCGTCGATAATGGCAACCGTTATCCCATGCGCGCGTGCGACTGCGACATCATCGGCAGCGGGGCCTTGATGGGCGCGGTGGGCGGCGAGAATGGGGTCAAAGTGAAAGGCCTGCGGGGTTTGGGCACGGTACAGCGCGTTGCGGTCCTGCGTGCCGGACACAAAGCCATTTTCGCCGCGCCACAGGGCATCTGAAACGGGCAGTGCTGGGGCTGCGGCTTTAATATGGTCTAACGCGCGGATCAGCCGTTGGATCAGGTCGACAGACACCAAGGGCCGCGCGCCGTCATGGATCAGCACGCGGGTTGTGGTGGTGCCGGCCAGAGCCTCTAGCGCGTTTCGGACGGATTGATCACGCGTGGTGCCGCCATCAACCAAAAACAGTCGGGCCTGTCCGATCAGTTCGGCCGTATCCAGCGCCATAGCGCGTCCACGATCCTCGGGGTGGATCACCAGGACGATTTCATCGACCAAACCCGCGAAGACTGCGATGCTGTGTGCCAGCACGGGTTTGCCTACCAGCATTTGCCACTGCTTGGGCAAATCACCACCGGCGCGGAGCCCGCGTCCTGCGGCGACGATAATTGCGGCTGTTGTCACGCCTGTCCCCCGAGAAGTTGGAATAGTCCTAAGACACGCTTGCGCTGATGGCAATCTGATCTCTATTTGGGCCATGTATGCCTAAAATTTATGCATCGCCTGTTTTTCAGACGAAATTCAGGGATGTTGATTTGTCATTGCCTAAAAGACTGCTTAATTGATGGCATGTAGAACAGGAAATTAGCATCTCGTGACGATCACCCTCGGCGACATCACCCTGACCCCGCCGGTGCTTTTAGCGCCGCTGGCTGGCATTACCGATTTGCCGTTTCGCAAACTGGTCAGCAGCTTTGGCGCGGGGCTGGTGGTCAGTGAAATGGTGGCCAGTCAAGAGGTGGTGCAGGCAAAACCATTGGCGCGGGCGCGGGCGGAACTGGGGTTTGGCGATGTGGCAACGTCGGTGCAACTGGCGGGGCGGGAGGCGTATTGGATGGCGGAAGCCGCGCGATATGTCGAAGCCCAAGGCGCGCGGGTGATCGACATCAACATGGGCTGTCCTGCGAAAAAGGTAACGAACGGCTATTCCGGGTCTGCGTTGATGCGCGATCTGGATCATGCATGTTCGCTGATCGAGGCGGTGGTGGGGGCGGTATCGGTCCCGGTGACGCTGAAAACCCGGTTGGGGTGGGATGATGCGGTGCTGAATGCGCCGGAACTGGCGCGCCGGGCGGAAAGCGCTGGCATTGCGATGATCACCATTCATGGCCGTACGCGGTGCCAGTTCTACACCGGGGCGGCGGATTGGCAGGCGATCCGCGCGGTCAAGGATGCGGTGCGCATTCCGGTGATTGCGAATGGCGATATCGTCGATGCGGCGTCGGCGCGGGCAGCGCTGCACGCATCGGGCGCGGACGGTGTAATGGTGGGGCGGGGCGCGCAGGGTGCGCCGTGGCGGCTGGCGCA
>JACMNW010000397.1 GCA_014378345.1 Pseudorhodobacter sp.
CGTCCTTGGGGATCCATTCTTTGTCGTTATCTGTCTCAAGTACGACCTGCGACCAGAAGCGGCGGTTGTCATCGACCATGGCCAAAAGGTGCGTTTGGGCCGACAGCATATGCGCTTTGTCGGGGGTTTGGTTGAGGGTGGCCAAGATCATGGCGAAGTAATCAACCACGTCCATCGACGCGCCACCGCCCATGCCGAACATCGGATCGGGGGCAAGCACGCCGAGTTTGGTCATGGCGGTGCGGGCGTCAGTGATGCGGGTGATGGGCGCGGTGGGATCATAGGCGAGGATCATATCCGACAGGCCGCCAAGCAGGTGGGTGTAGGCGGACAGCCACGCGGCATCGGCGGCGTCAAATCGGATAACCGGGGCGGGGGTGGCAGGATCGCGTTGGTCCCACTGCCAGCCCATGATCATCGGGCCAAGGGCGGTGAGAAGGTCTTCGCCAGTGTCGCGGGTTGCGTTGGAATTGATGTCGAACCAGATGTCTTTGAAAGCGATTTCGACACTGAAATCTGCGTTGGGGGCAATGTCGGCAAGCGGGGCGCGGGCGCTGTCCATGCCTGTGTTCACGTTTTTGAACAGGGTGGCGATGGCGGCGGGATCAAACGCCACGGGATCGGGGTTTTCGGGGATTGGCAGGCGCAAAAACGGGATCATTGTCATTTGTTCTGACAAGCCCGTTTGCCAACGCAGTTGCAGCGCGCCTTCCACCGTGCGCAGAAACCGCACACCGCCAAGGGCGAAACGGTCTGCATCGGTGGGCGCGGGCAGGGCAGTGAGACGGCTTTCTGTTGCGGTCAGGCCTGAGGTGCCGATTTCAGCGGAAATGGTTTCGGCAGCGGCGGGCAGGGCAGTGGAAAGCAGGCAAAGCAGGGGTAAAATCCGCATGAAACACCTTTTTGTTTGATGCATCGACTTTGCGCCTGCGCCACGGGGAAAGCAATGATCGGGCGGGTAGGGTTAGCCTTACCCAGTGTTGGGGTCAGCCGGTGCAGTGGGCCACGAACAGGATCTGGCCGCGCGGCAGTTGGGTTTCGCGCCGCTCGACAGTGAAGCCTGTGGCCTGAGCGATGCTTAGGACATCGCCCGCCAGCATATGATAGGGCGCGCGGTTGGGGTGAGTAACGACGCCGTCAGGCTGGCGGTACGGGGCTGCCGCAGAGCCTTCATCCGGGGCAAGGAAGACCGTGAACAGCAGGCGATGCAATTTGGGAAAATGGGCGTTCAGGTTTGTTAACGCGCGATGCAGATGGTGCGCGGGCAGGTGGGTGAAGACAGCAAAAGCGATGGCATAGCCGATGTCCGGTGGAATGCCGGGATAGCTGAAATCGGGATCTTCGATCAGTTGGCTGGACGGCAGGCGGTCTTTGTGCGCCAACTCAAGATCATAGCCGCGCTGCATGAGCGGCCCCGAAAGATCGGTGCCCCAATAGTTGCCGGGGTCAAGATAGGGCACGGCTTTGCAGCCAAGGCGAAGTGACCCTGCGCCTATGTCCAGCAGGCGGTGATGGGGCAGCAGCCCTTCAGCGCGCAGGGCGGCCATTTGGGCGCGGCCGGTTTCATCCCAGCGCCCGCCAACGATATCGCGGTGACGGCCATTGATCAGCGCGTATTGGTAAAAGTTAGGCACCAGATAAGGCGATATCGGGCTTGATGGCATGTCCTGGACGCCTGCGTTTCAGCGTTGCGTTAACGTATCAAGAAATGGCCCCGCGGGCCGAACGGCCAGCTTATCCCAGAATCCAGACAGACCGCCGGGATAGGTATCCATCGTGATGGGATCCCATGTTTTGATCAGGGATTTGTAGCGCGACTTCAGCTTTTTGTTGCCCGCCGTATCAAACTTGCGGATCGCTACCATGCCTGTGGGGGCGGCATCGAGAACGTCGATCTGAAGATCGGGGCGTTCTTCCAGCAAGATCATCAGGGTTTTCCAGACATCGCCGGCCCATTCAGTTTCGGGGGTTTGAATACGGCTGGTCATTGCAACGGTTGAGGGCAAGCAATCATGGATTACCACCATGCCGCCGTCTGCCATCAGGGGTTCGATATTGGTGAAATCGCGTAGCAACGCCTCATAGTGGTGCAAACCATCAAGGAAGGCGAGATTGATCTTTCCCTTCAGGCGGCGCGCGGCACCACTTTTGAAAAACGCATCCGATGTGTCTTGAAAAAATACCATCTCGCGCCCTTTCATCGGCGGAATCTGGTGCAACTGGAAAGCAGGGTCGATGGCCACAAAATTACAATCGGCAAAGCGCAGGCTGGACCCGGTAAAGGTGCCAATTTCCAGATACCAATCGGGGCGAACCCGTTGATGCAGAGCCTTGAGAAACCGGAAATAGCGCAGGCCTTGGGGGCGCATGGCGGGATCAGTTACGTCAAGTTCGGGATCGACCTTCGTATCCATTGTCTGCTGTGCCTCTTGCGGTGGTTTTGTTATGGGCTGGGGTGGCGATAGGGCAGCGGCTTCAGCGCGATCTGCCTTTGCGGCCTTTTGTTTTCGGGCTTGGCGCAGGTCAAACAAAAATGCAACCCGGTCGTCACTGGAGAGCAAGCTGTCATCACCCACCATACCGCGCGATTTGGAAGCATCAATCTGCGCCTGATCGGGGATTTTCCAGCTTGCTTTTGCCGCAGGTGATACTGCCCCGCAGCGCAGAAGTTCTTCAAAAAGTACGGCAAAGTCAGCCTCGCCCAGTGACAGGTTATCAGCGCGCTTGCGGGGCCACCATTCGCGGGTCAGGCAGGTCAGATAGGTCTGCGATGATGCTTCAAGGCCTGCGCCAAAGCAATTCAGATGGTTCAGCAGCAATTCGGGTGCCTCAAACCGGCGGGCGATGGTGATGATATTCTGACCCGGCTGGCGGGCAAAGGCCATGACGTGGCCATGCGATCCATCTGTGGTGATGATGGTTTGCGCGCTGGCATAGGTATCCATCTGGTCGGCTAATGAATGGATTTCTGGCGCATAAACCTGATATCCGGCGTGGGCGAGGTTTTGTTCCAGCACATCCTCACACAAAAGGCGGCCAAGGGCGGGGTCAAGCTGCGTGCGTGTGACAAACAGCTTTGATCCGGGGACTGGTTTGGTTTTTGGGCGAAACGCCGTGCGTGCCCAGGAAATATAGCGCGGGTCGGCCACACATTCGGTCTGTTCGCTGAATAAATCCGGGCCAACCAGCAGCCTTTCAACACGCGTTGTGGCGGTGATTTGGTGCAAGGGTGCCGTGATGCCAAGCCCGGTAAACAACCGTGCCATCAGTTTTTGTGACGCATCACTGCGCGCGCGTGCGTCAAGCGGGGCAAAAACGATGCCGTCGATAGTGCCTGCCAGGGCCAAGCCCTGCAAGCGGCCAAGTGACCGGGTCATCTGGTGGCCGAAATGGTGCGAGGCAAGGCCGCCGTAAAGCCAGGTGCCGGGCAAGGTTTCGGGGTTTGTCAGCTGGTCCGGGTTGGGCATGAACCCGTGGCTGGAAAGTCGGTTGGTGGCACAGTCTGTGCCCGGCACAATGTCCCCCGCCGCATTTAGCACGGCAAGGGGCAGCTTGCGCCGGGTCGGCAAGCGCGGCGGCGGGGGGACGGTGGTGGCGTGGCGGACC
>JACMNW010000398.1 GCA_014378345.1 Pseudorhodobacter sp.
AAACGGCAGCAAACATGACCCGCGAGCCCCTCTCCCTCTTCGACACCACCCTGCGTGATGGCCAGCAAACCCAGGGCGTCCAGTTCTCCACGGCCGAAAAACGCCAGATCGCCACAGCCCTCGACGCCCTCGGTGTCGATTACATCGAAGGCGGCTGGCCCGGTGCCAACCCGACCGATTCCGAATTTTTCGCCAATCCCCCCAAAACCCGCGCCACCATGACGGCGTTCGGCATGACCAAGCGCGTCGGCCGGTCTGCCGAAAACGACGATGTTCTGGCCGCCGTGCTGGATGCCCAAACCCCCGCCGTCTGCCTCGTCGGCAAAACCCACGATTTCCACGTCACCACCGCCCTCAACGTCACGCTCGACGAAAACCGCGATGCCATCGCCGCCTCCATCGCACACCTCAAATCCAAACACCGCGAGCCGCTGTTTGACGCCGAGCATTTTTTCGACGGCTACACCGCCAACCCCGATTACGCCCTGTCCTGTCTCCACGCCGCCTACAGCGCAGGCGCCAGATGGATCGTGCTCTGCGATACCAACGGCGGCACGCTTCCGTCCGAAATCCACCGCATTACCACTGCCGTCATCGCGTCCGGCATTCCCGGCAGCCACATCGGCATCCATTGCCATGACGACACAGGCAATGCCGTAGCCAACTCCCTCGCCGCCGTCGATGCCGGTGCGCGCCAGATTCAAGGTACCCTCAACGGGCTGGGGGAGCGTTGCGGCAACGCCAACCTGATCACGCTGATCCCGACGCTGCTGCTGAAATCCCCCTACAAAGACCGCTTCCGCACAGGCGTCACCCCCGAAGCCCTGTCCCAAATCATGCGCACCAGTCGGATGCTGGATGATATCCTGAACCGCGTCCCGCACCGCGCGGCCCCTTACGTCGGTTCATCCGCCTTCGCCCACAAGGCGGGCCTGCACGCCAGCGCCATCCTCAAAGACCCCACCACCTACGAACACATTCCCCCCGAAACCGTCGGCAACCAACGCATCATCCCGATGTCCAATCAGGCCGGTCAATCCAACCTGCGCGCGCGCCTTCTGGCGGCCGGGTTGACGGCAACACCTGATGACCCCCGCCTTGGCACTATCCTGACCCTGATCAAAGACCGCGAAGACCAAGGCTACGCCTACGATTCCGCCCAAGCCTCGTTTGAACTTCTCGCCCGCGCCGAACTCGGCCTGCTGCCGACATTCTTTGAGGTCAAACGCTACCGCGTCACGGTGGAGCGGCGCAAAAACAAATACAATCGCATGGTCAGCTTGTCGGAAGCCGTCGTCGTGGTTAAAATCGGCGACAAAAAGATGCTGTCAGTATCGGAAAGCATGGACGAAGAGGGTACAGATCGCGGCCCCGTCAACGCATTGGCCAAAGCCTTGGCCAAAGACCTCGGCCCATGGCAATCAATCATAAACGATATGAAGCTCGTCGATTTCAAGGTTCGCATCACCATGGGCGGCACCGAAGCCGTCACCCGCGTGATCATCGATAGCGAGGACAGCATGGGCCGCCGCTGGTCCACCGTGGGCGTTTCCGCCAACATTGTCGATGCCAGTTTCGAAGCACTTCTGGATGCCATCAACTGGAAACTGATCCGCGACGTAGGTAGGCCAGAGGCGAACACCGCCAGTTTGGGTGATCTATGACCATCAACGCCTGCGCCGCCCTGGTGGAACGCGGCGACCCCGACCGGTTTGCCGCCACCATGGCTGCCCCCCCAATCGCGCGGGCAACCCTCTTCCCCCTTTACGCCTTCAACCTAGAAGTCGCCCGCGCCCCGTGGGTCACGCAGGAGCCGCTCATCGCCGAAATGCGATTGCAGTGGTGGCGCGATGTGGTGGCCGCCCCCGCCTCCGGTGCGGCACTGGCGCACGAGGTTGCAGGCCCGCTGCACCACGTCATTCATACCAAAAACCTGCCCATCCAAACCCTGGACCGCCTTATCGCCGCCCGCCGCTGGGATATCGGCCAAAATCCGTTTACCACCATCACAGACCTCACCGACTACCTGGAAGACACCGGTGCCGCCCTGATGTGGCTGGCAGCCATTGCCCTGAACGCCCCCAATACCGCCGAACAAACCGCCAGAGATGCAGGCTGGGCCACCGCCCTCGCCAGCTATTTCCGCGCCGTCCCGGACCTGACAGAACGGGGCAGGGTGCCCTTACCCGACCCCAGCCCCAATGCCATCGCGTCCCTCGCCCAAAAAGGCCTCCAACGTCTCAACGCTGCTCAAAAAGCCCGCGCCATGATCCCGCACCAAGCCGTCCCCGCACTGTTCCCGGCATGGCAAACGCGCGCCCTGCTAACATTGGCCGCCAAAGATCCGGCATGCGTCGCGCAAGGCCGCCTGCAGCAATCCGAATTCGCCCGGCGCCGCGGCCTTGCGTGGCGGGGACTGACCGGGCGCTGGTAGGCTGACTGTGGCCCAGCGCGGCCACCTATCGGGACTATGCGCCCACTTTTCCTGAAAATCTGATACACTATTGACACTGGACCCACGGTCACGCCTGCCTGTACGGTACTGCCAGAGGATGATCCCATGTCAAACGACAGCTACGGTCAGTTCTGCCCGGTCGCCAAGGCCTGCGAAGTGCTGGAGCCGCGCTGGACTTTGCTGATCTTGTGCGAAATGTGGTCAGGCTCTACCCGCTTCAACGAAATCCGCCGTGGCGTGCCGGGTATGTCGCCAACCCTGCTGTCCAAACGCTTTAAGGAAATGGAGGCGCGCGGCCTGATCCTTAGGTCTGAAAATAGTTCAGGCAGTGAAATCGCCTATACCACCACCGATATTGCAAATGACCTTGAACCCATCGTCCATGCCTTGGGCAAATGGGCGCACCGCAATATTGACGCAGAGGTTACGCTTGAACATCTAGATGCGCGGCTGTTGATGTGGAACATGCGGCGCAAGATCAAAACTGACGCTTGGTCTAAAAAGCGGCGCACTGTGGTTCAGTTCAGCTATCCCGAATTGCCTAGCGGCGAGCAAAGCTATTGGGTCATTGCCAAACCCGGCACGCCCGTTGACCTGTGTTTAAGCGACCCCGGCCATGACGTGGATCTTTACGTCTCTGCCGATCTGCGCGCTATGACATCGGCCTGGATCGGTCTGTCCAGTTTTCAGTCGGAAATCGCGCATGACAGAATATCCATGATTGGCGATAAGTTGCTTGCGGTAACCTTGACCGATTGGCTGGGTCGCAGTTCGTTTGCTGCCGCGTAACCAGTCCGGTATCTGTATCAGGGTGCTACAGTTTTTACACTAGTCTACGACCGGGCCACTGCCCCAAAGTGATATTCACGAAACGCCTACCTTTGATTGAAGGCTGGGCGGTGGCGGATCTGGTCGGACCGGCCCATTTCTTCCGAGTCCGTGACTAACTCTATGTTAAAACAAAAAAATTTTCACTTCTTTGGCCCACCAAAACAGGAGGATTATGATGTCAGTTACACATGCACCCGCAGCGCCGACGGCGGGCCAACCGGCCCCCGATTTGGGTGCGCTTAAAACCCGTCAGCAGGGCGCTTGGGCGTCGGGCGACTATGCAGTTGTAGGCACGACGCTGCAAATTGTCGGCGAAACCCTGTGCGAAGCGATGGATATACGGTCTGGCATGCAGGTGCTGGATGTGGCCGCCGGAAACGGCAACGCGACGCTGGCCGCTGCCCGTCGTTGGTGCAATGTCACCTCGACCGACTATGTTCCCGCCCTGTTGGACCGTGGCCGCGCCCGTGCCGAGGCCGAAGGTCTGAAAGTCACCTTCCAGCCCGCCGATGCCGAAGCCTTGCCGTTCAAGGATGCCAGCTTTGATGCAGTGCTGTCGACATTTGGGGTGATGTTCACTCCCGATCAAGACAAGGCCGCGTCCGAACTGCTGCGCGTCTGCAAAAAGGGTGGCAAAATCGGTATGGCAAACTGGACGCCAGAAGGATTTATCGGACAGGTGTTCAAAACCATCGGGGGTCATATCCCACCTGCGGCGGGCGTAAAATCGCCGTCTCAATGGGGCACTCAGGCGCGTCTTGATCAGATGTTTGCAAGTGACGGCGCGGTTGCTATAACGCCCCGCATTTTCACCTTTCGCTACAAATCAGCGGCGCATTGGCTGGATATTTTCCGCACATGGTATGGTCCTGTTCACAAGGCCTTTGCCAGCTTGCCAGAACCGCAGCAATCGTTGCTGGAAAAAGACTTTTTGGCACTGGCCGAACGGTTCAACCGCGCTGAAGACGGCACTTTGGTAATACCGGGCGAATATCTGGAAGTGGTCATTACCAAGCATTGACACCGCTTGCTGGCTTCTACGCGTAGGGCAGGGCGTCACCGTCCTGCCTTGGCATTGCAGTGCTTGATAATGCGTTAACAGAAATTGCAATTCTAAGTATAATCAATAGATTGAGATTGTCAGCACAGGTGTTACTCTGCCGCTTTAAGCGCCGCACGCCGCAACGCTAACCAAATCAGTGCGCCACCCGCCAGTGCCAGAAACGGCAACATCGCCAGATTGACCGCATGCCAGCCTTCCTGAACCGTGCCACCTGAACAGTTCATCAACCCGCCCGATGAAATTGACGCAAGCGTGACCCCGCCGAACAAGATCAGGTCGTTCATCCCCTGCATCCGCCCGCGTTCCGCCTCACCATGCGCCGCCGTCAGCATCGTTGTCGCCCCGATAAACCCAAAGTTCCACCCAAGCCCCAGTAACATCAATGCCCCAAAAAAATGCGGCAGCGTAACGCCTGAAAAAGCGACCACCCCGGCCCCGGCAAGGATCACCAACCCCGTCGCCATCACCCGTTCTACGCCGAACCGCACGATGATGTGGCCGGTAAAAAACGATGGCGCATACATCGCCAGAACATGTGCCGTCACGATGTCGGCAGCGTTGCTTTTGGCAAAGCCACAGCCCACCACGGCAAGGGGAGATGAGGTCATCACCAGGTTCATCAGGGCATAGGAAACCGTGCCGACAATAACCGCTACGGCGATCGTGGGGCTGCGGATCAGTTCCATCCGCGACCGGCCTTGCGGGGCACCGTCAAGGGCTGGTTTTGGTTTTGGGATGTTAAGAAACAGAAACAGGAATATCCCGACCAAGTTCAAAATGATCACGGCAAGATAAGTGCCCAGAAACGGCACCACCATGCCGTCAACGGTCAGTTTGACCAGTTGCGGCCCTAATACCGCCGACAATAACCCGCCCGCCATGACGTAGGAAATCGCCTTGGGTCGAAATTCATCAGACGCGGTATCGGTGGCGGCAAAGCGGTAAAAGCCCTGCGCCGACATGTAGACGCCGGTGAACAGTGCGCCGATCAGGAAAGCGGTGAAGGAATGCGTGATAAGGCCGTAAGCCCCGACCGCACCGCCCACCATGCCACCCACAGCGCCCACCGCAAACCCGGCGCGGCGACCGTGTTTTTGCATCAGCGCGGACAGCGGCGTTGCAGTCAGCATTGACCCGATGACCATGAAAGAAATCGGCAAGGTCGCCCAGCAGGGGTTGCTCGCCAGCGATTGCCCGGCAAGCCCAGCTATGGTGAACACCATCGGCATCTGTGCGCCAAGGATGGCTTGGGCGGCGACCAGAACCCAAACGTTGCGGCGGGCGGCGGCGTCATTGGCGGGGAGGGTTTGGACAATGCTCATCCACAATGGGTAGGACTGGGGGCGGGGCGCTTCAAGCGCAAAATGATTGGTCTGGGTGGCGAGCGGTGAAGGGACGCGCTAGGAAGGGGGATGCCGGGACGGATTATCATATCAGACGCTTGTGTGACGGAGGGGGCGGCTTGGCTTGGCCAGCGTCACCCGCGGTTTGCCCTTGCGTTGGACGCTGTTGGCCAACTGCCGCTACGGCGCAGAGAGGGCGGGTTTGCGGCGCTGTTTGATGCGATTGTCAGCCAGCAGGTATCGGTTGCTTCGGCCAGTGCGATCTGGGGGCGGCTGGAGGCGGCAGGGTTGACCGACGGGGCTGCGGTCGCTGCCGCAACGGATGAGGCATTGCGGGGCTGTGGGTTGTCGCGCCAGAAAATCCGCTATGGGCGTGCCTTGGCGCAGGCGGGGATTGCATTTGATGATTTGCCATTGATGCCGAATGATGCGGTGATCGCGACCTTGGTTGCGGTGCCAGGAATAGGGCGGTGGACGGCGGAGATTTATGC
>JACMNW010000399.1 GCA_014378345.1 Pseudorhodobacter sp.
GCCGTGCAGGGACATGCAACGCTGATCCGCGACAAGACCGTCTTTGCAGAGCACTGGACAGCGGGTCTTGATCGCTGGTTCCCCGATGGCGTGGATACCGCAGGACTGATCATGATCCTGGTGCGAGCAACACGCATTCATTATTGGGATGGCGAGGACGAGGGCGAGTTGCTGGTTTGAAAATTCCCTCGCCGTGACAGCTAGAAACCGGGCCAGAGGCCGGGTGTCGCTGCGACTTCCAGCAGGTGACCATCCGGGTCGCGGAAATACAGGCTGCGACCGCCACGTTTCCAGTTCGATGTTCCCTCGATCTGTATGCCCGAAGCCTCAAGATGCGCAGCCCACTTGGGCAATGCCGCGTGGGTGATGGCAAAGGCCATGTGCAGGCGTCCAGAGCCGTCATGCGGCGGGATCAGCCCGCCACCGGTCTGCACCGGCTCGACAGTCCCGCCACGGATGAACAACAGAAGCACGCTGCGATCATTGACCGTATAGGCCCGCAACCGATCGTCGGCATGCAAAACTTCGAGGCCCATTATTCTTTCGTAAAAATGGGCGGCGCGTTCAAGGTTTTCCACATACAATGCAGTTTCCAGCACGCCCAGCAACGGGGGCGCGGTGCGGCCGCTATTCATCGCCATTCTCGTACAGATGCAGCACGCGGGCCTCATCGACGCCCCCAACGAACTCAAATTCACCGTTTTGAAAATCTTCGATCTTCAGATGCGGAAACGCAAAGTACTTCGGCGGTACGCTTGCCTGTCGGGCGGCAAAAACGATGCGGCTGATGCCTGCAAAGCGGATCGCAGCAAGGCACATTTCGCAGGGCTGCAGGGTCGAAATGATGGTGCATCCTGACAGGTCCGTCTGGTCAAGCGCTGCGGCCGCGCGGGTGATCGCCACCATTTCGGCGTGCTTGGTCGGGTCCGATTGCAACTGCACTTCGTTTTCACCTGTGGCGACGATCTGCCCGTCCCGCATCACAGTTGCCGCGATACCGGCCTTGCCGCTTTGCGTGGCGGCCTTCAGCGCGCGATCGATTGCATCTCGCATTACGGTGCGTTCCTGCTCTGTGGGCTCGATTGGCGCGACATCGGTGTGATTGGCATGCATGGTTCTGTTTCCTTGCGCAGATGATGAACACGGACAACTCGGGGCGTTGCGTTGAAGTTCCTGCCCTCAGATGCTTGCCTGCGAGCCACAATCAGGCCGTTTGATTGGTAGGAGGGCGAAATGCCTCTCCGAAGGCAGGGGCTGCACAAGTAGAACTTTCTCGGCAGGGTCCATGAAGGGGGGTTGGGATACGCTGGCTTGACAGCATCCATGATCCGCCAGATGACGAACATGGAAGACGTGAACTGGCGCTAGGATTCGATGTATTTCGACCTGAGCATGCAGGCGGATAGCTGAGCTTAAGGGCGTAATAGACAGCTATTTCCAGAATGTCCGCGGCGCGGTTTTCAATGCATCTCTGCCGAACCCAAACCCCAAGGGCCGTATCCCGGTCTGCGGCCTGGTCTCGCAATACTATTCCACCGCGCTTCCCATAGGTCCGGACCGGTTGAACCTGCTGCTACACACGATCCTGCGCAAGAGCATGAAACTGCGCGGCTTTATCGTCTCGGATGACCTTGGTCACCTTTATCCGGCCTCCGCCAAGCAGATCGGCGACTGGGTCAGGGCGGGAAAGGTCAAAGTTCAAGAAGAAATGATCGAAGGTCTGGAACGTGCGCCAGCGGCGTTCGTTGAACTACTGCGAGGCGATGCTTTCGGCAAACTTGTCGTCAAGCTACCCGTCTGAAACACCGCCATTTTGAAAGGCCACTTCCCGATGAAAATTCTCATGGTTCTTACATCGCACGACAAACTGGGCGACACCGGCAAGAAGACCGGCTTCTGGCTGGAGGAGTTCGCAGCGCCTTATTACGTCTTCAAGGACGCTGGGTCCGAGGTCACGCTAGCCTCGCCCGAGGGCGGACAACCCCCGCTTGACCCCACCAGCGACGCA
>JACMNW010000400.1 GCA_014378345.1 Pseudorhodobacter sp.
CAATGACGACGAAGTGTGAGGCCGTCATACGCCGCCAGTCAACCGGCGATGATGTTCAAAAGCGCGGACCATGGCGGGGGCGGGGGGTGATTTGTCATCCATCAATGCTTCAAAAAACCGCACTTGGTCTGCCGATGACAGCCGAATAATCTCCGTCTGCTCAATCGTCTGCCGGGCTGCCGCGCTGGCTGCGGCCACGACGAAATCCGTCAGACTGCGCCCTTCAATCTCGGCCGCACGTTTCAGGATGGCCAGAACCTCCGGCGTAGTGCGGGCTTCGAGGCGGGCTTGGCGTGGGGCGTTTTGCATGGCGGTTCTCCTTGGGAGACATATACGGCAAATAGCCGTACATTTCAAGAGGTGCCTGAGTCCGTATTACCCGCCTCAAACCCCTTAACAACCCCTTACCAAAACCCCACATCCCCAACCATATCAACCCCTTTCCCCCCGTATCACACGTGTTACCGCCTCAAGCCCGCCCCTTCCAGGGCACCAGTTTCTTCTCTGCCATCCGCATCAGAATATCAATTCCGTACCCGATCACCCCGATCAGGATGATCCCCATCACCACGATATCGGTCAGCTGAAATTTCGAGGCGGCGATGATCATCATCCCCGCCCCCTTTTGCGCCGCGACCAGTTCCGCAGCAACGACCGTCCCCCAGCAGACCCCCATCGCGACCCTTGCCCCGGTGAAGATCTCGGGCAGGGAATTCGGGATGATCACGTGCCGCATGATTTGCCATTTGCTGGCCCCCAACGAATAGGCCGCGTGAATTTTCGTGATCCGCACGCCCGACACCCCCGCCCTGGCTGCGATGACCATGATCCAGAGGGCGGCCAGAAACAGCAGCACGATCTTGCCGGTTTCCCATATCCCGAACCAGATGATCACCAGCGGGATCAACGCAAGCGGCGGGACGGGGCGCATGAATTCAACAATTGGATCGAACCAGCCCCGGAACCAGCCCGACAGACCCATCGCATAACCCAAGGGTATGCCCACTATCGACCCGAGCGTGAACCCGACCAGAACACGCGTCAAAGACGCGCCCAGATGATCCCAAAGCGAGACATTCTGATAGCCATTCTTCGCAATCTGAAAAAACCGCGACACCACCGCTTCGGGCGAGGGCAGCCAGATCGGCTCCATCTGCAATCCCTTGCGGGGGGTGAAATTAAGCGACCCTTTGGCGGTAAGCACAACCTTGCCATTATCGACAGCGATATCGGTTTCGGTGCTGACGGGTTGGCCATTAATTGCGATGATCTTGGCCCCGTCGCCATCATTTTGGGTAGGTTTCAGCAGAACAGATCGCCACGCTGGCACCACGGCTGCGTCATCTTTGGCAAAGCCTTCCCCTGCGGTCACGGTCGGGGGGGTGGGTTTCAGACCAATATCATGGACTGAAA
This sequence comes from Pseudorhodobacter sp., assembly GCA_014378345.1. Lineage (GTDB taxonomy): Bacteria > Pseudomonadota > Alphaproteobacteria > Rhodobacterales > Rhodobacteraceae > JACMNW01. The sequence goes on from JACMNW010000400.1 coordinate 1,414, forward strand.
TCGTTACCGTTCCGTCATCCGTTTCCCCCGCAGCATTCTGGGCCGTGTAGGTGAATGAGGTTTCCCCCTTGAAGGGCCCCGGTACGTGAAACGGGGTGAGTGTTGATCCGGTAAACGCGCCCCAGATCAGGAAAATCGTCAGAATGGAAATGATCGATGCCCCACGATCCGGGGTAATGGCGCTTTCATCGCCAAAGGTTACGGTTTTGAGGCTGGTGAAATCGTGCTTGCCTTTTCGTTTGCGCCACAGCCGCAGGATCAACCACGACAGCGTAAAAAGTGCGATATAGCTGACTGCTATAGTGATGCCGCCGATCATGCCGCAGAGCCCTTACGGCCCATAATCTCTTCTTCCATGCCCCAGATCATGGACAGGATTTCCTCGCGGGTGTCAGCAAAGCCGTCTGATTTCTTGACCTCGCGCAGATCCGCCGCGACGCCGCGTTCGGCGAAAGGCAGCTTGTACTCTTTGAAAATACGCCCCGGTCTGGGGGCCATAACGACAAGGCGTTCGCCCAGTAAAAGCGCCTCTTCTACCGAATGGGTGATCAGGACCACGGTTTTGCCGGTGTCCTTCCACAGCTTCAGAACCAGACCCTGCATCTTTTCGCGGGTCAGCGCGTCAAGCGCGCCAAGGGGTTCATCCATCAAAATGACGCGTGGGTCATTGGCCAGACAACGGGCCAAAGCCACGCGTTGCTGCATACCGCCAGACAATTCGTAGACAGCTTTTTCTTTGAAATCTTGCAGACCAACCGTTTCCAACAGGTGATCGGTGATCTGATCGCGCTGCCGCTTTTCCATGCCCTTCATGCGGGGGCCAAAATCCACATTCTGGCGAACCGACATCCATTCAAACAGCGCGCCTTGCTGAAACACCATGCCACGTTCGGCACTTGGGCCCACGACGCGTTTGCCGTTCAGGGTGACCTGACCCGAGGTAGGCGCAAGAAAGCCTGCAAGAATGTTCAAAAGCGTGGTCTTGCCGCAACCAGACGGGCCAAGAACTGACAACAGTTCGCCATCTTGCAAGGACAGGGATACATTTTCGAGGGCTTGGACCGACGATCCGTTTTCCAGATCGAACCGCATGGACAGGTTATCGATGATCAGTCCGGACATGGCAACTCCGACAAAATGCAACGAAAAGGGCGGCCCGCTTACGGCAGGCCGCCCTTCCTAGGTCAGATCACATGGAGCTTGCGGCGGTCAGCGGGCCGACGTTGACTGTCGCATCATAGGTTTCCAAAGCGGCAGGAATATTGCCTGCCGTTTTGAACACGCCGGCGACACCACTCATGAAAGTTTGCGCGCCGCCGCCCAGCCATTTTGCCGAAAGTTGGTCAGCGATGGTTGGGAACACAAAGGTTGCCATGGTTTCAGCGGTTGCGGGCTCATCCATACCGGCATCTTTTGCGATAACAGGCAGCATTTCCTGCTGTTTCGTGGCGTCTGCCCACATGGCGTTGGAATCGGCAGTGACTTTCAGGAACTTTGCCACCAGATCAGGGTTTTCCGCCACAAAGGCAGCAGGGGCAGAGGTCACATCAAAAACCAGAATGCCAAGCGCCTCTTTCTCAGCGCCTGTCAGCAGTACATTGCCGTTTTCCTTCATCCGGCGCAGTGACCCGCCCCAACCACAGACCATATCAAGCCCGCCTTGGGCAAAGGCAGCCGCGCCGTCTGGTGGGGCCATGTCGACGATTTCCATCGACGCAGGATCAACGCCAAAATGTTCCATTTGTTTCAGGAACCCGTAATGTGCAGCCGAACCGATTGGCAGAGCTACTTTTTTACCAGCCAGTTCGGCAGCGTTGTCTTTGGTTATTTCCAGATCAGACCGAACAACACAGTTGTCGTTGTCGGCATAGACAACGGCCACGTCCAGTACCTGAATGTCCTGGCCCGCCGAGGTTGCAACCACGAAGGGCGGAACCCCCTGGCTTACCGAAAACTGCACGTCGCCCGAGGCCATGGCGGCGGACATCGCTGTGCCCGTATCAAACGACCGCCAGTTAATCTTTACGCCCATTTCTTTTTCATAGGTGCCCATCACTTTGGCGTATTCAAAGGGCATCGGCCATTCCAGAAAATAGCCAACAGTGATTTCGTCAAGCGCTAAAGCGGCGTTGGTGCCTGCCAGAAGGGCAAAGCCTGCAACCGCGTTCATCAGGATGTTGCGTTTGGTCATAAAATCCTCCTTGGTGATGCATGCCCTTTGCGGGCGCGCTTGTCCGTGCGAATATGAGTTCGACCAGATTGGCCGCATAGGTCCATTTCGGCAAGTGGGTTTAGCGCCAAGGTGATTGATTGACCCAGATTGATCTGTGACCAAGGGGATTTGGCAACTGGCCCTATCAGCGTGGCCGGTCTGGCCCTACGGTCTGTACGCTCGATCCATGATAATCGGCCAATCAGTACTGGCATTTGCCGCCAATTTCAGCAACGTCTTCAAATTCGTGCCCTTAAAAGGATGCAGACCATGGATACCCATTCCAACGATATGAGCAATGTGATCGAGGCGGACCGTGCCCATATCTGGCATCACCTCAGCCAGCATAAGCAGTACGAGACGGTTGATCCTCGCATCATCGTTGAAGGCCGCGGCATGAAGGTGTGGGATGCCAAGGGTAAGGAACATCTTGATGCGGTATCGGGCGGGGTGTGGACGGTAAATGTCGGCTATGGGCGGGAAAGCATCGCCAATGCCGTGCGCGATCAGCTGGTGAAGCTGTGTTATTTTGCAGGCTCTGCCGGGTCTGTTCCGGGGGCAAAATTTGCGCAACGTTTGATTGAGAAAATGCCGGGGCTTAGCCGCGTTTACTATGCAAATTCGGGGTCGGAGGCGAATGAGAAGGTGTTCAAGATGGTGCGCCAAATCTCGCATCGGCACCACGGCGGCAAAAAGCACAAAATCCTGTTTCGCGAGCGCGATTATCACGGCACAACGATCACCTGTCTGTCGGCAGGCGGTCAGCCGCAAAGGAACGCGCAATATGGGCCGTTCACGCCGGGATTTGTCGAGGTACCGCATTGTTTGGAATATCGCAAGCAGTGGGATGTCGCGAACTATGGCGAGCGGGCTGCGGATGCTATCGAAGAGGTGATCTTGCGCGAAGGCCCCGATACGGTGGGTGCCATCTGTCTGGAGCCTGTGACGGCAGGGGGTGGTGTGATCGTGCCACCGGCGGGCTATTGGGACCGGGTGCAAGAAATCTGCAAACGCCATAACATCCTGATCCATATCGACGAGGTTGTGTGCGGTGTGGGCCGCACGGGCGAATGGTTCGGCTATCAGCATTTCGGTGTGAAGCCCGATTTTGTGACCATGGCTAAGGGCGTCGCGTCTGGTTATGCGGCGATCGCCTGTACGGTGACGACTGAGGCGGTGTTCGACATGTTCAAAGATGATGCGAACGATCCGATGAGCTATTTCCGCGATATTTCCACCTTTGGCGGCTGCACGTCGGGGCCTGCAGCGGCTTTGGAAAACATGCGGATCATCGAGGATGAGGGGCTGCTGTACAACACCGTTCGGATGGGCGCGCGTGTGTTGGAAAACTTGAACGCGCTGGCGCAGCGGCATAAAGTGATTGGCGACGTGCGTGGAAAAGGCTTGTTCTGCGGCGCGGAACTGGTGGCGGATCGGGGCACGCGCGAACCAGCGGATGAGAAAATGGTGGCAGCGGTGGTGGCCGATTGCATGGCGCAGGGGGTGATTATCGGCATGACCAACCGCAGCTTGCCGGGGTTCAACAACACGCTTTGTTTAAGCCCGGCCTTGATTGCGACGGCCGACGATATTGATCACATCACCGATGCGATTGATCGGGCGCTGACAAAGGTGTTTGGCTGATTATTCGGGTGGGGGTTGCGGCCCCCGCTTGACGAACGCTTGCAAGGCTGCGCGAATGGGTAAGTCCAGTTCAGCGCGCGTATGAGGCCAGAATGGCGATTCCAGCCGAAAGCTTTTTTCTGCCAGCGGGCATGGTCGGCACCTTGCAGCACCAAATTCGCCAGATGGTGACCGAAGGCATCTTGTCAGGCCGGTTTCGCGCGGGGGATAAGTTGCCGTCCAGCCGGGGGTTGGCGGGACATCTTGGGATCAGCCGTATCACGGTGACGCTTGCTTATACCGAATTGGTCGCGTCCGACTATCTGACATCGCGCGGGCGGTCGGGCTACTTTGTGTCGGACGGTGCACCACGACAGCCAGAATTTCTGCCGCAAGCGGCGCGGGGTGCCGATCTGGTGGACTATGCGGCCCTCAGCGGGCGGCGGTTTTCGCGCGGGGTCAAGCTGACCAAGCCCGTTGATTGGCGCAGCTATCAGTTTCCGTTCATCTATGGGCAAGTGGACGCGACCCTGTTTGATCATCAAAACTGGCGGCTTTGTGCCATGCGGGCGTTGGGAAAGCGTGATTTTGAAA
>JACMNW010000401.1 GCA_014378345.1 Pseudorhodobacter sp.
ATCCTTAAAGCCGCTGTTACGCCGGGCGAGTACCTCATTCGGCCACAACCCTACAGCGGCCCATCCAAGTACGACATTGATGTCTCCTTCGTTCCCGCAAAATGAGTTGAACAGCAAACGCGGTCACCTAACTGTAGCGACCTGCAATCGAAACCGGTTCAACCTGCATTCAGCGGCTTTTTCGACCAGATATAGTAAATCCGTAGCACCTGCTCTTGGACTTTTAGCGGTGCTCGGTCCCGGCTTCTGCGACACTGGAAGTCACCTGGCAGGTATCTGTCAGGGAAGGCGGGACATGCGCCTGCGGATTACGAATAAGTCGACCTCATGCATTCGATGTTTTTTAATTCAGCTTCGAATCCGCAGGTGCGCTTGGGTTTGTCAACGAACACTCAGGGTATGCCGTTGCACCGGCTCACTATATTGCCTTCGCAGAACCCAGACACTGCACGTCCCTGATTTTTACTTTAGCACTTCAGGAGGTGTTATATGGACTCTCTAAACAACGGGAATTTCAGTGCTTTCATCGGTCTTGATTGGGCGAATAGCAAGCACGACATCTGCGTTCAAGCCGCCGGCAGCGACCATCGGGAGTTTAGCCAATTTTTGCATACGCCCGCCAGCATTGACCAATGGGCGCATGCGATGCACGCGCGCTTCGGCGGATTGATCGCCGTGGCGTTGGAATTGTCGAAGGGGCCGATCGTCTATGCTCTGCAGAAGTACGACTTCTTCATTATTTTCCCGATAAACCCGACGACTTTGGCCAAGTATCGTGAGGCATTTCAGCCCAGCCATGCGAAGGACGACCCCACTGATGCTGAGCATGCGCTTGAGTTGCTGCTGCGTCACCCTGACAAATTCAAGCCGCTGCGGCCGCAAAGCGCCGCGATGCGCACGCTGCTTTGCCTTGTAGAGCAACGCAGACGCCTCGTCGGCGACATGGTGCGCTACACCAACCGCTTGTGCGACGCGCTCAAACAATATTTTCCGCAGGCGCTGGACTGGTTTCCCAAACGAGATAGCGTGCTGTTCTGTGACTTTCTAACCCGCTGGCCGGCACTGACACGTGTCAAGCTCGCCCGAAAGTCAACCTTGGTGGAATTTTTTAACGAACACAACGTCCGTGGGACAAGTCGCATTGAAGGACGCATCGCGGCCATCAAAGCCGCCGTCCCACTTACCAATGATGCGGCGATCATCGTGGCATACCAATCACTGGCGCTAGCCCTGGTTGATCAACTACGCGCCACCATAAAGGCCATCGACGGCTTCGACAAGCAGATTGCAGCCATCGCGCCAACGCTGCCGGATTATTCGCTGTTCAGCGAACTGCCGGGTGCCGGCGCCGTATTGGCGCCACGTCTGCTTGTCGCTTTTGGTGAGCAACGCGAGCGGTTTCGGTCTGCAAATGAACTTCAACGATACGCCGGCATCGCCCCCGTTACCGAACGCAGTGGTCAGAAGAGCTGGGTGCATTGGCGCTGGCAATGTCCTAAGTTCCTGCGGCAGACCATGGTGGAATGGGCCGCACAGACGATCA
>JACMNW010000402.1 GCA_014378345.1 Pseudorhodobacter sp.
AGCCGTAATCAAAGCCGTCTTGCCCCAGCCACAGCGTCATCAGGTTGGATCCTAGGGCGCGGGTGGCATCAATGCCGCGTTTGGTCAGATCAATTGCCTCGCGGCGCACAGCCGGATCGGGGTTGGTAAAGGCCCCCAGTTTGAAGGCCGGGTTGGTATAGTAGCGCATGGCAAGGCCGTTCACCGCCAAACCGCAATCCGCGATCATTGCCGCAGTTTGTGGCAGGTTGCCGCCCGCGTGATCGGGGTAGTTCAGATCAACATCGGTCAGGCCGGGAGCCGTGGATGCGCGCTTGACCATTTGCTGCAGGGTCGGCTTTGCGGTTTGGTCCGGCCAGTATCTGGCGGCCCCGGAAGCAAAGGAATTCAGACGGGTTGCAAAACGTGTGCCTAGCATCAAAGCCTCCGGGTTAGTTTACGAAGTTAGTGGTTTTTGTGAAGTTAGCAATGATTTTTTGTTTAATGGCTTATCCGTGTTCGCTTGCCAGCAGGCGGGTCGGGCTGGAAAATTGTCTGCATATTTTGTGCGGCACGCTGGCAGAAGGGCGCGGACCGGGTGGCGTTTTAGCGTCTGATTGGGGCTGGTCTTGGCGATATGGCTTTGGCTATGCTGATGCGGTGCCCACAAAGCAAAAGGTTTATCCGATGTGCAAAGACTGCAACTATACCATCCACGGCGCACAGCATCATTTTGGCTGGAACAATGCCATTCCCCCGGCCGAGCGGGTGGAGCCGGGGGCGACGATTTTGTTTCATTGTCTGGATTCGTCTGCCGGGCAGTTTGATCTGTCGTCTACCGTTGATGCCGTGCGGGCGCCTGATTTTGGCAAGGTCAATCCGGTGTCGGGGCCGATTTATGTGGAAGGCGCGGAACCGGGCGATGCGCTGAAGGTGTCAATCGACAGTTTCGCGCCATCAGGCTGGGGCTGGACGGCGAATATTCCAGGGTTCGGGCTGTTGGCGGATCAGTTCCCGGAGCCTGCGTTGAACCTGTGGAAATATGATCCGGCAAGTTTGGCCCCCGCATTGTTTGGCAAAAACGCGCGGGTGCCGTTGAAGCCGTTTGCGGGCACGATTGGCAATGCGCCCGCCGACATGGGCCAGCATTCGGTAGTGCCGCCTCGCCGGGTGGGCGGTAATCTGGACATTCGCGATCTGGCGGCGGGCACGACGCTTTATCTGCCGGTGGAAGTGGCGGGGGCGTTGTCCAGCGTGGGTGATACCCATGCAGCACAGGGCGACGGCGAGGTTTGCGGCACGGCAATTGAAAGCCCGATGGATGTGGTGTTGACGCTTGATCTGATCAAAGGCGCGCACCTGAAGACTCCGCGTTTTACCACGCCCGGCCCGGTGACGCGGCATCTGGATGCCAAGGGGTATGAGGTGACGACCGGCATCGGAGCGGACCTGATGAGCGGGGCGCGCGATGCGGTATCGGGGATGATTGATCTTTTGTGCGCCACGCGCGGGCTGTCGGCGGTGGATGCGTATATGCTGGTATCAACCTGCGGCGATCTGCGGATATCCGAGATTGTGGATATGCCGAACTGGGTGGTCAGCTTCTACTTTCCGCGCTGCGTGTTTGAGTGATCAGGATGCCTTGCGTGCAAAGCGCCCAAAACATGGGCGTTGGCAAAGCGGCGGGATCGTTTTTGCCCGAATGCCCGATAAGAACACCCTTGCCGATGGCGTTTTAATAGGCTCATCTGCAAATTGGGCTTGTTGCCCGGTGCAATGACAGCGCTATCTGCTGCCGGGAGAGATTATATGATGGATGCAGTCGTGAAGTCTGTTGAAGGGCGCGCGCGGTTTGGCGAATACGAGACGTGGTACCGGGTGACGGGGGATCTGGCATCGGATAAATCGCCGGTCTTTATTCTGCACGGCGGGCCGGGGGCAGCGCATAATTATGTTGATGCCTACAAGCTGTTGGCCGACGATGGCCGCGCGGTGGTGCATTATGACCAGCTTGGCTGTGGCAATTCCACACTTCTGCCGCACAAGGGCGGCGATTTCTGGACGCCGCAACTGTTTGTGGATGAGCTGGAAAATCTGATCGACCATCTGGGCCAACGGGCCGGTTTTCATGTGCTGGGGCAATCCTGGGGCGGTATGTTGGGGGCGGAATATGGCGCCCGCAGGCCTGTGGGCCTGAAATCGCTGGTTATCGCCAATTCGCCCGCGTCGATGGCTTTGTGGACATCGGAGGCGATGCGGCAGCGGTCTGACATGCCGCAAGACATTCAGGACGCGCTGAACAAACACGAGGCAGCGGGGACGTATAGCGACCCTGAATACCAAGAGGCCACGATGTGGGTCTACGAGCGGCACGTCTGCCGGATCGTGCCGAACCCGCCGGAGGTCGCGGCGAGCTTCGCGGCCATCGAGGCCGACCCGACCGTGTACCACACCATGAACGGCCCGAGCGAGTTCCACGTCATCGGCACCCTGAAGACCTGGTCGGTGGTCGACGAGGTCGCTGCCATCAGCGTCCCGACGCTCGTCGTCCGCGGCTTTCA
>JACMNW010000403.1 GCA_014378345.1 Pseudorhodobacter sp.
AATCGAGTGTGCCTGCCCAAGCTTCTTTCGGTGTGCGGCCTAGCGGGGCATCAACAAAATCCACCCCAATTTCTGCCAGTTCGGCGGCAAGTCGCACGCTGACAGTCGGGTCAGAGGTTGAACAATCCACAATCACCGCCCCCCGCGCGAGGCCGGGTTTTAACGCAGCCACGGCAGCGGCCACCTCTGGCGATCCGGTCAGGCACAGGAAAATGACCGTGCAACCCTTTGCCAAATCCACCATCGACACCGCCTCAACCGCGCCCCGACCGACCAGATCATCTACCGCTTCGCGTTTGCGGTGCGCAATGACCGTCAACGAATAGCCCTTTTCAACGATGTTTTTTGCCATGCCCTGGCCCATCAGGCCAATACCGACGAAACCTATTTTTTCCTGTGCCATCTGTCGTCTCCGAAGTCCGTTATGAAAGGTTGAAACGCGTGCGTAGGTCAGCCACCTGATCTGGCGTCAAGGTGCGAAGTGCATGATTTTGCAAAAGTAAGAACAGTTTAGCCGCCTCTTCCAGCTCTTCCACCGCGTATTGTGCGTTATCAAGCGACGTGCCTGCAACCACAGGGCCATGGTTGGCCAACAGAACCGCGTGATGCTGGCTTGCCAGCGCGCGCACGGCATGGGCAAGATCGGGGTCGCCGGGCGCAAAGTACGGCACCAGTGGCAGGCGACCAACCCGCATGATGTAATAGGCTGTCAAGGCAGGCATCACATCGGCCGGATCAAGATCGCGCAGGATGCTGACGGCGGTGGCGTGGCTGGAATGCAGATGTACCACGGCTTGTGCATCGCGCCGTTCCGAATACATCGAGAAATGAAGGAACGCTTCTTTCGTCGGGGCGTCACCTGAAAGATGCCTGCCACTTGCATCAAAATGCGCCAAACGGGCCGGATCAAGCGTCCCAAGTGACACATTCGTCGGCGTCATCAGCCAGCCACCGTCGGGCAGCCGCACCGATATATTGCCGCTGGACCCGGCAGTGAGCCCGCGATCAAACAAAGACTGCCCGACGCGGGCAATCTGGTCCCGCATGCGGGTGATATCCGTCACGCCAAAACCTCCGGTTCCAGTAAATCCCACGCCTTCACAAAAAAGTCCGGGTCGCCAAAGTTGCCGGATTTCAGCGCCAACGCAAGGTCGGGCGCGCCTATGCTGCGCGTCCATGGCACACCGGGGGTGATTTGCGGGCCGATATTCAGTATGTGCACGTCAAGTGCGTCAAGTACCGCCCCTGATGTCTCGCCGCCTGCGATGATAAACCGGGCAAAGCCTGCTGCCTGCAATAGCTGCGCCACGCGGGCCAACGTTTGTTCCACCAATGCGCCTGACGCCTCGCGACCCAGCATTGCTTGGCTTTCTGCCAAACTGCTTGGATCGGCGCTGGAATAGACCAACGGGGGAAGGGGGCCGGGCTGCGCTGTAACCCATTTTGCAATGATTGCCGCCGTTTGCCGACCCTCGGCTAAGGCCACCACGTCGATGGCAAAACTGGGCATCCCCGCTGCTTTTGCTGCCGCGATTTGCCCAAGAGTTGCCACAGAACAAGACCCAGCCAACACCACTGCGCGCCCCGCCGGGGCCGCCATGCGTGTCAGCGCCGCCCCCAGCGCCACTTTATCCGCCGTAATGAAATTCGCAGCCAATCCAAGTGCTATGCCCGACCCGCCCGTCACCAATGGCATGCCTTTGCAAGCCACCCCCACTGTCATCAGATCAGCGTCAGTCGTCGTATCAACTACCAAAATGCGGGTGCCTTTTGCCGCCGCCGTCGCCATCGCCCGTTGCACCGCATGCGCACCCTGCGCAATTGTTTGTACCGTCACCAACCCAACATCCAGCGCAGTCTGCCGCGAAAGAACCCGCATCAGATTGGCATCCGTCATGGGGGTCAGCGGATGATCTTTCATCGGGCTATCGGACAAAAGCTGCACGCCCACAAACAAATGCCCCATGTAAACCGTGCGGCTATTTGCTGGAAACGCCGGGCAGGCAATGGTGATATCTGCCCCGGTCAGCGCCAGAAGCGCTTCTGTCACCGGGCCGATATTGCCCGCATCCGTACTATCGAACGTGGAGCAGTATTTGAACAATATCTGGGCAGCACCTGCGTCCATCAGGCGTTGCGCTGCGGCGACGGACATCGCGACAGCCTGCCGCGCCGGAATGGTGCGCGACTTCAGGGCAATCACCACCGCATCCGCTTTGGGAAGCGCCGCCCCCGGCGCTGGCACGCCCATAACCTGCACGGTGTGCAGCCCCGAATTTGCCAGCATCAGGCACAGGTCAGACGCCCCGGTAATGTCATCCGCTACCGCCCCGATCAGCACTTGTCGTCCTTTCACCTGATAGCCACATAAACTCACCCGGCCAATCCAATATCCCACTGATATTATGGGAAAAATGTGATGGCATTTGCACTTTTGGCCTGGCAGGGCTTGCAATGACAACGCTATCATTGCACTGTAGCTTACACAAGACCATGCAAGAAAATCCGGGGTGGCAGGGGCCAAATGTCAGATACTGAAAAGCTGAAAGTTTGCGTCATAGGATTGGGCTCCATGGGTCTTGGCATTGCCGGATCATTGTTGCGCGACGGCTTTGATGTGGTGGGATGTGATGTCACGGCACAGGCGCGCGCCGGGTTTGCAGCCTTGGGTGGCCGCGCCGAAGATACCCCGCT
>JACMNW010000404.1 GCA_014378345.1 Pseudorhodobacter sp.
CTACGGCGAAGTGCAGGAAATGATCGACATCTGCGATTTCGCTGTTGGCCTGTCACGCCAGATTTACGGTCTGACGATTGCGTCAGAACGCCCCGGCCACCGCATGATGGAAAGCTGGCACCCGCTTGGCCCCTGCGCCATCATTTCCGCCTTCAACTTCCCCGTCGCCGTCTGGTCCTGGAACGCGGCCCTCGCCTTGATCACCGGCAACCCGGTCATCTGGAAGCCGTCTGAAAAAACCCCGCTAACGGCGTTGACCTGCATGAAGATCATGGACCGCGCCCTTGCCCGTTTTGGCGATGCCCCGGCAGGCCTCGTGCAACTGGTCATCGGCGGCCCAGCCATTGGCGATGCCTTGGTCAATGCAAAAGACATTCCCGTTGTGTCCGCCACCGGGTCCACCCGCATGGGGTCCATCGTCGGTCCGAAAGTCGCCACGCGCTTTGGCAGGTCCATCCTGGAACTTGGTGGCAACAATGCAATGATCGTGGCCCCATCCGCCGATATGGATATGGCCGTGCGCGCCATTGTGTTTTCGGCTGTTGGCACCGCGGGGCAGCGCTGCACATCGCTGCGCCGCCTGATCGCGCATCATTCGATCAAGGCAGACCTCGTGGCCAAACTGGCCAAAGCCTATGCCAGCCTGCCCATCGGTGACCCGCGCCACGCCAGCACGCTGATCGGCCCGCTGGTTGATCAGGGCGCAAAAGACCGCATGACAGCCGCCCTTACCGCGGCAAAAGCCGAAGGCGGCACTGTGCATGGCGGGGCATCCGTCACCAAGGGCGTGCCCGAAGGCGGTGCCTATATTGCCCCAGCCTTGGTGGAAATGCCTGCCCAAACCGCCACTGTCAAAACCGAAACCTTCGCGCCAATCCTTTACGTGCTGGGGTACGATACGCTGGACGAGGCGATCCATCTGCAAAACGATGTGCCGCAGGGGCTGTCTTCGTGCATCTTCACCCTGAACCTGCGTGAGGCGGAGGCGTTTTTATCAGCCTCGGGGTCTGATTGCGGGATTGCCAATGTGAATATCGGGCCATCGGGGGCGGAAATCGGTGGCGCGTTTGGCGGCGAAAAGGAAACCGGCGGCGGGCGCGAAAGCGGGTCTGACGCGTGGAAGGGCTATATGCGGCGGCAGACGAATACGGTGAATTATTCAGCACACCTGCCGCTGGCGCAGGGCGTTAAGTTTGATTTTTGATCGAAGTGCAGCCCAAAAAGTGGGAGCCGGTTTTTGGATAAGCTGCACGAAAGGGAAAATAACATGAGCATGAATAAAATTGCTGTTCTGGGCCTTGGCAAGGTTGGGCATCTGGCAGCGGAACTGCTGGTGGAGGCGGGCTTTACCGTGACAGGGATTGATAGCCGCGCGGTGCAAGCTCCATTCGCTACGCGGGCGGTGGATTTGGCCGATGTTGGCGGGTTGGCGGATGTTTTGCGGGGGAAGGACGCGGTTTTGTCATGCCTGCCTTACCATGTAAATATTGGCGTCAGCACGGCGGCGCATGGGTTGGGGTTGCACTACTTTGATCTGACCGAAGACGTGCCGACCACCAGGCATATCCGCGAATTGGCAAAAACATCCAAAGGCTTGATGGCACCTCAATGTGGGTTGGCACCGGGGTTTGTGGGGATTGTGGCGGCGGATTTGGCAGGGCAGTTTGACAAGGTCCGTTCCATCCGCTTGCGTGTCGGCGCGTTGCCGCAAAATCCCACCGGCCTGCTGGGTTATGCGTTCAACTGGTCGCCCGAGGGGGTGGTGAATGAATACCTGAACGATTGTGAAGTTATCGAGGAGGGTACCCTGAAAACCGTGTCCGCCATGGAATGGTTGGAGACGATCTATATCGATGGGATGCAGTTGGAAGCGTTTACGACGTCTGGGGGCCTTGGCACGATGTGCGAAACCTATGCGGGGGTGATTGAAAACCTTGATTACAAGACAATGCGCTATCCCGGCCATATGCAGCTTATGAACTTTTTCTTCCACGAATTATTAATGCGCGAAAACCGCAGCGAGGCGGGGCGGATTTTGACCAATGCCAAGCCCCCTGTTGATGAAGACGTGGTCTATGTGCATGTCGCAGCCGAAGGATGGATTGGCGGTGTGCTGCGCCGCAAGGAATTCGTGCGCGCGTATTACCCTATTGATATTGCTGGTAAATCCCGGACCGCAATCGCGTGGACAACATCAGCATCCGTGGTGGCGGTGATCGAATTGGTCCGTGATGGCAAGCTGCCGCAACAGGGATTTTTGAAGCAGGAAGAAATTCCGCTGGCCCCGTATTTGGCAACGCGGACCGGCAATTTCTATCAGATCGGGCACCGCGGCAGGCATCGGGTGTAAGGCGCAAAAACCTTCGGGCAAGGCTTGCTGATCATAAACTTAAGCCTTTGATACATCACATCTGAACGTGATCTGATACCCCTTTGGCGGGGTATCAACTGTCAGTGTTCCCGAAATCTGTTCGGCACTTGCCCGCATGGCCTTCATACCTATGCCACTACCGCCGCTGCCGCCCACCAAAGCACCAACGCCGTCATCAGCACAACGCAACTCAAATTGCCCCTGCTCAGTCATCTCGCCTGTGAGGCAGATCGTGCCCTTTTGCCCCAAGGCAAAGCCATGTTTGACGGAATTGCTGACAAACTCATTCACAATAACCGACACCGAAGAGGCTATCCGCGCCGAAACCTCTATATCCCCCACATTCACCACTAGGCTGATTTCGGAAGCGATCGAATTCTTCATAAGTTTTGTTAAGTCGTTTAGCAAAATCCGTAAGTTAACAGAATGACTGCTGTTTGAATTTTGTATAACGTTGTGCAAATTGACAAGCGCCACAACCCGTTCTTGCATCTGACCAAGAGCAGTCTTGACCTCGTGGCTTGGTGAATTTCGCTTCTGCAAAGTGGTCAGCGATACCACCAGTTGCAGTGAATTTTTTACGCGGTGATCCACTTCCAAACGCAAAATATCCGCAGCCTTCAGAGATTTGCGAAGTTCAAGCAGTTTGACCACCTGATTGGCCAATATTTGCAGCGTGTTTCGTTGAACGTCGGTCAGCGACTTTGCCGTTCGGCCAAGAACGCACAGGGTGCCCATCGGCAACCCGTTGGACGAAATCAATTGCGCGCCGGCGTAAAACCGAAAGCCGCCCTCACCCAAACAGCCCGGATTGTCTTTGGTACGATTGTCTTTCAACGTATCGGTTATTTCCACAAACCCGTCCGCAACCACGGTATGCGCGCAGACTGCAAATCCTATTGGGGCAGGACGACCCTCCATCCCGACAGAGGCCTTAAACCACTGGCGATCTGCAGCGATGAACGTAATTGTTGATGCTTCGGTGCCGCAAATCTGCGCTGCGATTGAAACGATATCGTCAAATTCCTGTTCCTGCGCCGTATCTAAAATATCATAAGATATCAGTTCGGCTAAGCGCTCGGCTTGGCGGGGATGCTGATCAGCTTCCATTGGCTCGGTGTTCCTTTGTGACCAAAAAATTGAAGCCTTGGCACCGGACTATCACGTGTTCTGATCCCTCTCACAAGGAAAAGGTGAAGATGTATTGTGCTGCACTTCGGCCACCCAGCGCGAAATGCCTTTGCTGACGACGGTGCAATACGGTTTAAGGTGCTTTGAAGCCAGATTGTGCGGTGCCCAGCATCACGACATCGTGCGCGACTATCGCTCATTTTAAAGTACAGCCAAATCACGCACCGCAGCCAGTAGGGCGACTAGACCAGACCTATCAATCCCTGGCGCAGTCTGGGGGATGCGAAATCAAGGAATGCCCGCAATTTTAGCAGCAGGATGCCCCGCCCGCCATAAACCAAGCTGACGGGAATCGGATCAGGCGCGTGGTCGTTCATGTTGAGGTAGAGTTGCCCACTGCTGGAGGAGGTGATTGAACGCGATACCACCGGGCGCGGGGCGATTGGGCATGGCTATACCTATTGCGGGCATCCGGTCGGGGCGGCGGCGGCACTGGCCTGTTTGGCGGAAACGCAGCGGTTGCGGGTGAATGAAAATGTGGCGTTGCATCAGGCTTTCAGCACCTGCGGAATCGCGGGCGAGGATCAGGGTCAGCATCTGGCGGTGTTCTTGCGCAGAGGTGTGGATCGCCCCGGCATAGCGATAACGGGCGCGACAGTAGGTCAGCAGTTTGCGGGCGTTGGTTTCAATAATTTCGGTGAGGAACGGGTTGCCTGCGGTGACGGCGACGGCCTCGTGGAACCGAATGTTCAGTTGGTAATAGCCGTCTGGGTTGGCATCACCCAATTTGGCAGCGTGGATTTCGCAGGATTTCACTGCCGCTTCCTGCGCCACGGCACCTGTTTTTGACAGACGGCGGATCAGACCCATCGCCTCCAGCCGCAACAGTGCCTCGCGCACCGGAGTGCGCGACACGCCGAATTCTCAATCAAGCGGTTGCTCGTCTATCACATCACCGGGGTTCAGCCGACCGTTCTTGTTCCAGTTCAGGATGGTGGCAAGAAGAGTATCGTTTTGCACGATCATGCGGTGATTCAAGGCTATGGTTCAGGGGTGGTGTAAAGGCATCTGTGCATTTAAGGCTTGCAATAAAGCAGCGCAGAGAAGGATGTTTACACTATGATCATGGGCCAATCATTGCGTTCGAGACGGATCCGTCAGGCCATTGTCTGCATGGCCCTTTGTGCCTTCGCGACGGGTGCAAAAGCCGATACCGTTTTGATAGCAGTAGCCGCTAATTTCGCGGGCGCAGCAGAGGCGATATCAACGGCGTTTCACGATCAGACCGGGCATGACGCGCAGATAACCACCGGATCGACGGGCAAGCTTTACGCGCAGATCACGGAAGGTGCGCCTTTTGAGGTGCTGTTGTCAGCAGATGCAAAAACGCCGGAAAAGCTGGAGGCCGAGGGGCAGGCAGTGGCGGGCAGCCGGTTCACCTATGCCATTGGTGGTTTGACGTTGTGGAGCGTGGATGCGGGCTTGATCGGGACGGATGTGAAGGCTGCGCTGGCGTCTGACAAGATACGCTTTCTGGCAATCGCGAACCCGGAATTGGCCCCCTACGGGGTGGCTGCGAAGGAAGCGCTAACGAATTTGGGGCTTTGGGACGCAGTTCAGCCGAAAATCGTGCTGGGGCAAAACATCGGGCAGGTGTTTGCGATGGCAAGCACCGGGGC
>JACMNW010000038.1 GCA_014378345.1 Pseudorhodobacter sp.
ATTTTCGCGCACTTTTGTGGCGGCAGAAAGCAGGGTCATAGGGTGGCTCCGGATGAATGCGTTTTGGGCAGTTTGAGGCCGTGGCGCGTTTGATGCAAGCGTGTCGAGTCTGGCCAGAGCCGGGGGTTTCACACCCCGTGGCCATTGGGCTTGAACCAATGGCGACCCCCGTGGGATATTTGCACCAAAATGCAAGACTAGATTAGATTTGTCTGAAACGACCCCGGCAAAGCCACTTCCAGCAATTCCAGATCATCGCTTGGCGCAGAATACCGCGTGGCCATTCCCGGTGGAATTACAAACGCATCGCCGGGCGACAGTCGGTAGGGGTCTTTCCCCTCCCCCTCCAACGTCATTTCGCCAGACATCACAAAAGTGAACAAGATATCACCTTGATGCTTGGTCCAGTGCGGCGCAGTCCCAACGGGGCGAACCACCAAAACCCCCGCCACACCCTTTGTCCCTTCGTTGATCGTTGTGTCGCGCGCTTCAAACCCAATCAAACGGTGCGGATGCCATGCACCCTCTGCCCCGACGTTATGCACAAACCTTTGGCCCTGCCATTCGCGGTCGGGCCGCACATGCGCCGTCGGCAAAGTCATCTCGTGGTCAATTTCCGTCACATGATCAGCGGGCACGCCAATTTCGATCACTTCTATGCCGTCAGATGCGTGCAGCACCCGGTGCCGGATTTCCGGCGGCTGAATGAAACAATCGCCTGCGTTCAGGTGGATCGGCGGCCCCTGGTCTTCATAAACCACGTCCACCCAGCCTTTGATGCAAAAGATCAACTGAAAGCCAACCTTATGAAAATGCACCATATCCGGCACCGGCCCACCATCGGGAATGCGGATATGGCTGGCAATGATTGCCCCGCCCAGCCGTGACGGCACCAGATCACGGTAGTGCATGCCCGCGCGTCCAATCACCCAAGGCGCCTGATCGGCCAGCCTGCGCACCACAAACGCATGCTCCGTGGCGGGCATCACCAAGGGCGGGTTCAGCTCGTCAATTTCTACCAACGTTCCATTCGGTGCGGTCAGGCTTCGTACGCCATCCGCAAACCCATCCGGGTCATCGGTCAAAATCCGCAGCATCCCCGGTGCCTCTGGTGCACCTTTCTGGATGCGCAGTCGCAACCCATGACCTGACAAAACCGCCACTTCGGGGTTGTCCGCCGGATAAATCGTATCCAAACGCATCTTTAACACCTTGGTGTAAAACGGAAGATCGGCACGCAGGTCTTGCGTGGGCAGCCGGATTTCGGCACGGGTCTCGGACATGGCAGGGTTATCCTTTTTCCCGCACAGTGGCCGCGTTGATCGGCATTTGCAAGATGGGTCACTGGGCGGTTATACTACCCTTGGCAGGGCTGAGGCTTGCAGCAACAAAAAGATAGTTTAATATTAAACTACATTTTCTGGGGGATGGAATGGACGACGCTCGGCACGATAGCGCACGGCAGGCGGCGCTGGATTATCACGAATTCCCGAAACCCGGTAAGCTGGAAATTCGCGCCACCAAACCGCTGGCCAATGGACAGGATTTAAGCCTTGCCTACAGCCCCGGCGTGGCCGAAGCTTGTCTGGAGATTAAGTCCGATCCCACCACCGCCAGCCGCTACACATCGCGCGGCAATCTGGTGGGTGTTGTGACCAATGGCACCGCCGTGCTTGGCCTTGGCAATATCGGCGCGCTGGCGTCAAAGCCGGTGATGGAAGGCAAGGCGGTTCTGTTTAAGAAATTCGCCAACATCGACTGTTTTGATATCGAATTGAACGAGGCTGATCCCTACAAGCTGGCCGATATCGTCTGCGCGCTGGAACCCACCTTTGGGGCAATCAATCTGGAAGACATCAAAGCGCCGGATTGCTTTATTGTCGAGGCGCTGTGCCGTGAGCGGATGAAAATTCCGGTCTTCCATGATGATCAGCACGGCACGGCAATTGTGGTCGGCGCGGCTGCGACAAACGCCCTGCATGTGGCGGGCAAACGCTTTGACCAGATCAAGATTGTCTCAACCGGTGGCGGGGCGGCGGGCATTGCCTGCCTGAACATGCTGTTGAAACTGGGGGTGAGGCGCGAGAATGTCTGGCTCTGTGATCTGGAAGGGCTGGTCTACAATGGC
>JACMNW010000039.1 GCA_014378345.1 Pseudorhodobacter sp.
AGCCGGGGTCGGGGTCTGATGTGGCGGCCACTGCCACCACGGCAGAGCGGGTGCAAGGCGGCTGGGTGTTGAACGGCGAGAAAACTTATATCTCGAATGGCGGTATAGCCGATATCTATGTGATTTTTGCCCGTACTGGTGAAGCGCCCGGCGCGCGTGGGATTTCGGCATTTCTGCTGCCCGCCGATACGCCGGGGTTAAGCGTGGTGGAGAGGATCGAGGTGATGGCCCCGCATCCCTTGGCGCATTTGGCGCTGACTGATGTGCATTTGCCGGAAACTTCGCTGATAGGGGCGGCGGGGGCTGGGTTCAAAGTGGCCATGTCGGTGCTGGATATGTTCCGCACGACGGTGGGGGCAGCGGCGCTGGGTTTTGCGCGTCGCGCGCTGGATGAGGCGGTGGCACGGGTGAAAAGTCGTGTCATTGGCGGCGCAGCTTTGGCCGATTTACAGATGGTGCAGGGCCATATTGCCGATATGGCGCTGGAAATTGATAGCGCCGCATTGCTGATTTACCGCGCTGCCTGGGTGAAAGATCAGGGTGCGCTTAGGATCAGCCGCGAGGCCGCTATGGCCACGCTGCATGCCACCGAGGCCGCCCATAGGATCATCGATATGGCGGTGCAACTGCACGGCGGCGACGGGGTGCGAACGGGTTTTGCCGTGGAACATTTATACCGCGAAATCAGGGCTTTGCGGATTTATGAGGGGGCATCAGACGTGCAGCGCATCATCATCGCGCGGGCGGTTCTGCAATGATCTATACCCGCATCATGCCCGTGGAATTCAATCACTGCGACCCGGCAGGCATCGTATTCTATCCGCGCTATTTTGAGATGACAAATTCATTGGTAGAAAATTTCTTTGCCGATATTATAGGCTATTCTTTTGGCGCAATGATGGACGCGGGGCAGGGTGTGCCCACTGCGCGGTTGGAGGTGAATTTCAAAGCCCCGTCGCGGTTGGGCGAAAAGTTGCAATGGGCTTTGCAGGTGGTTCGCGTTGGGGGATCATCGGTGAATTTTGTAGCAACTGCTATGGTTGATGATCAGCTGCGATTGACCGCCGATCTGACGCTTGTTTGGGTTGTTGGGGAAAAGTCCACCCGCTGGCCCGACGCCATGCGTACCAGGTTTAAGGCCTTCCAGGGGGATACCGCATGACCAGTCCGCACCAGTTTCTGCACCCTTCGCATTGGAAGGCGACGCCCGGCTATTCCAACGGCATGGCAGCCACAGGGCGGTTGGTGGTAACGGGCGGGATGGTCGGCTGGAACGCCGATCAGGAGTTTGAAAGTGATGATTTCGCCGCGCAAGCTGGGCAGGCCTTGCGCAACATCGTGGCAGTATTGGCCGAAGGCGGGGCGCGGCCTGAACATATTGTACGGCTGACGTGGTATGTGACGGACAAGAGGGCTTACTTGAACAGCCTTGCCGAATTGGGCGGGCTTTATAAAGCCGCGATGGGCAGGCATTACCCGGCGATGGCTTTGGTGCAGGTGGTGGCCTTGGTCGAAGACCGTGCCTTGGTGGAAATCGAAGCAACGGCCATGGTGCCGGAGGCGTCGGAAAACCTGCCGAAGGGGGCGTGATGCTGGGCCCATCCGGACATACCGATACGTTTTCGCGTGACAATCTGCCCCCGGCTGAGCAATGGCCGGAATTGCCGCTTGGCCCGCACACCTACCCCGAATGGCTGAATGCGGCGGTGGAACTGACCGACCGGATGGTTGAGCGTGGCTTTGGCGACCACACCGCGCTGATCGGCAATGGTCGCCAGCGGACGTATAAGGAATTGACCGATTGGTCGAACCGGATCGCGCATGCGCTGGTTGAAGATTACGGTGTGGCACCGGGAAATCGGGTGCTGATCCGATCTGCCAACAATCCCGCAATGGTGGCGGCGTGGCTGGGGGCCACCAAGGCAGGGGCGGTAGTGGTGAATACCATGCCGATGCTACGGGCGGGGGAATTGTCGCAAATCGTCGATAAGGCTGAAATTACCCACGCCCTGTGCGATACGCGGTTGACGGAGGATCTGGTGACCTGCGGCAAAACCAGCCGCACCCTTAAAACCATCATCGGTTTTGACGGCACCGCCAACCACGACGCCGAACTTGACCGAATTGCTTTGTCGAAATCTGTCCGCTTCACCCCGCCCCTGACAGGCCGCGATGATGTGGCGCTGCTGGGCTTTACCTCTGGCACCACAGGCCAACCCAAAGCCACCATGCATTTCCACCGCGATCTTTTGATTATCGCTGATGGCTACGCGGCGGAGGTGCTGCGCGTCACGCCCGACGATATTTTCGTAGGCTCGCCGCCGCTTGCGTTTACCTTTGGCCTTGGCGGGCTTGCCATTTTCCCCCTGCGGTTTGGAGCCGCCGCTGCCCTGCTGGAACAAGCCACCCCCCCCAACATGATCGACATCATCCAGACCTACAAAGCCACCGTTTGCTTCACTGCCCCCACCGCTTACCGCGTGATGCTCAAAGCCATGGCAGACGGCGCAGACCTGTCCAGCCTCCGCGCCGCCGTCAGCGCTGGCGAAACCCTACCCGCGCCCGTGTATGATGAATGGATCGCGCGCACCGGCAAACCGATGCTCGATGGCATTGGTGCCACTGAAATGCTGCACATTTTCCTGAGCAACCGTTTTGATGACCACCGCCCCGGCTGCACCGGCCGCCCCGTCACTGGATACGCCGCCAAAATCGTGGGTGACAACGGCCAAGACCTGCCGCATGGCGAGATCGGTCGCCTCGCCGTGCGTGGGCCGACGGGGTGCCGCTATCTTGCTGACGACCGCCAATCCAAATACGTGCAAAACGGCTGGAACCTGACAGGTGACAGTTTCTGGCAAGACGCGGATGGCTATTTCCACTTTGCCGCCCGCAGCGACGACATGATTATTTCCGCAGGCTATAACATCGCCGGGCCAGAGGTAGAGGCGGCGCTGCTGTCGCACCCCGCGGTGCTGGAATGCGCGGTGATCGGGGTTGCCGACCCGGATCGCGGCCAGATCGTGCAGGCGCATGTGGTTCTGAGCCACGGCCACAACCCTGACCCAACCACGACAAAATCCCTGCAAGATCATGTGAAGGCTACCATCGCCCCCTACAAATACCCCCGCTCGGTGATCTTCGTAGGCAGCCTGCCGAAAACTCAAACCGGAAAAATCCAACGCTTCCGCCTGCGCGGTACCCCGTAACCCGAGTTGACACCACGCCCCAACGCGGCAATCGTCCACCAAAAGCAAAGGGGCCGCATATGCGCAAGGTTTTCATCACCGGAACCGCCGGGTTCATCGGCTATCATCTGGCGAAACTGCTGCTGGATGAGGGCTTTATCGTCCACGGCTATGACGGCATGACCGACTATTACGATGTGAACCTGAAACACCGTCGCCATGCCATGCTGGCACAGACACCCAATTTCAATGCCACCGAAGGGATGCTGGAAAACCACGCCCTGCTGGACGAAACCATCGACCAATTCGCCCCCGATATCATCATCCACCTCGCTGCCCAAGCCGGGGTTCGCTACAGCCTTGAAAACCCCCGCGCCTATGTCGATAGCAACGTTGTGGGCACCTTCAATGTTATGGAGGCTGCGCGCCGTCACGCCGTGCAGCACCTGCTGATGGCCTCCACTTCCTCGATCTACGGTGCCAACGAAAAGATGCCGTTTGCGGAAACCGACAAGGCGGATGGCCAGCTAACCATCTACGCCGCCACCAAAAAAGCGACTGAGTCGATGTCCCACGCTTATGCCCACCTGTGGAACCTGCCCACCACGATGTTCCGGTTTTTCACCGTCTACGGCACCTGGGGTCGCCCCGATCTTGCCTATTTCAAATTCGTCGATGCCATCCTGAATGACCGCCCGATCGACATTTACAACCATGGCGACATGTGGCGCGATTTCACCTCCGTCGATGATCTAGTGCGCGGCATCCGCCTGCTGATCGACGTAGCGCCAGTTCGCCCCGCTGTGGGCGAGCCCATCCCAGAAGGCGACAGCCTAAGCCCCAACGCCCCCTGGCGC
>JACMNW010000405.1 GCA_014378345.1 Pseudorhodobacter sp.
ACCGCGCGGTTAGGGCCGTGCCCGACACTGGAGATCTGTCACCCATCGCTGACCCCTTGGCTCTGCGTGACGATTTGGAACATGCGGCGGGCCTTTTGCGGTCTGATCCCGGCCCCGGAAAACGCAGCTACGTGGCGGGCTTTGTTGCAGGCATTGCCCTGTCTTCGGGCGATCAGGCGCTGGCCGCCGCGGCCAACAGTCTGGCCGATGCGCAGGGGATGGACGGGCTGCGCAGCTTGTTGGATGCACGCCTCAAATCATCAAAAGGCGCGTTTGGGGCAGGCCGAACTTGACCCGGCACCTAGGCCGCTAAATCAGTGGGTCCGATGCCGCCCAAACCAGCCGGGTTAAACCTGCCAAGGATTTCCGCTGAACACCCGCCGCAGTATGCGCCGCCGCAGAACACCCAAGTATCGCAGTGCCACGCAGAAAAAGTCGTCGATCCATCACTTATCTCCTGTTGAATTCTGCGGATGCAAGCACAAGCCCCACCTCTTCGCGCAGCGTTTCCGCCCGCGTTGCGGCCCAAATTAGATTTTTGCTGGCCCTTGGCCCCAAGGCATTAGCGGCCAGCGTTTGCGGGTCTGGCAAATCCGGCAATATCTGCACGGGCACATCCATCGCCCAGTTGATCCGCGCGGCCAGCCCTGCAGGGTTTATCCAAGCACCGTCTCCTCCCCCCCCCGGATCCGCTCGTCGCGGCTTATGCACGGAACCCTTGTCAGGGTCTACCGCCAACCCGGTCAGCAATTCCGCCATCTGGCGCACATCGGTTTCAGAATAACCCGCATCCACGCCAAGTTTTTGAAGTTTCGCGGGCAAGGTTTTCGTTCAACCCTTTGTTTACTTTCGCCCCGCACGCGATGTGGGCCCAATGACAGCACGTGATCCAGATACACCAGCATCGCCGGATGCAGCGTCACAGCTTGCAGCATATCAGCCGCTTTTTACTGGGGTCTTTTTTCTGCGCTTTGCGCCGAACTTCCACCGCGCGCAACAAGGGCAAAGCTTGTGCAAACCCCATGCCGGGGTGGCGCGTGATCATCTCATCGGGCAAGGTTAGCGCCGCCAACATCGCCCCCGTATCCTACGGCGCACCATCCGGCACAGGCAACCCGTAACCAAACCGAAACGCAATCGTTGTGGGGTCTTGGGCCATTGCAATGTCCTTTGGTTGCAGCCACGGGGGCCTTATCACCGTGAAGCATTAACGCGGGCCGCGAAGAATTCCGTTGTTAGCGATCAAACCGGAAATCTGAGGGATACCAATGAAGCCCATCAAAATCAGCCTTGCCCAATTCCACCCCGGCTTGGCGCAGGGCTGCATAGCCCATGGTCAGGTGGAAAAAGAAATTCGGCATCCCAAACAAATGCAGATACTCAGCGCCCGTCTGTTCCAAATCGGCAAACCCGGCCCGGTGTTGGATAATCCGCTCCTCCGCGCCTGCGAAATCTGCGGCTTTCATCGCCCCCAGATGCGCGCGCGCTACCGCCATGCGGGGGGCAAGCGCTTGCGGCAGGTCTGGAATCTCCAGCCCCGCCAAGGGGTAGACTGTGCGCATGGCTAACGCCGCCGCCGTGGAAAAGTGCTGCGCCACGGTAAACCCGTCGGCAATCTGCGCCGCCATCCCCTCTGCCCCCGCCTTTTCCACCATTCCAGCCACCTGTGCCAGGTAATGCCGAAAGACAGGAACCGAGGCGGAATAGAGGGGCGGCATCAACTCTCCTTTGGGACCACGCGCAGGTGCAGATCGCGCAGTTGTGCGCTTAACGGCTCTGACGGGGCGCCCATCAGCAGGTCTTCGGCGCGTTGGTTCATCGGGAACATAATCACCTCGCGGATGTTCGCCTCATCGGCCAGCAACATCACGATGCGGTCAATCCCCGCCGCACAACCGCCATGCGGCGGTGCGCCATATTTAAACGCCTTGACCATGCCGCCAAAGCGTTTTTCCACTTCCGACGCGGGGTAGCCCGCAAGTTCAAACGCTTTGAACATGATCTCCGGCTTATGGTTACGGATACCGCCACTGATCAACTCATACCCGTTGCAGGCCAGATCATACTGATAGGCATAAACCGCAAGCGGATCACCGCTTAACGCTTCCATTCCACCCTGGGGCATTGAGAACGGGTTGTGGCTAAAATCAATCTTGCCCTCATCGGTTTTCTCATACATCGGGAAATCGACGATCCAGGCGAATTTGAAGCAATTCTGTTCGGTGAGGTTAAGTTCACGCCCAATTTCGTTGCGCGCCCGGCCAGCGACGGCTTCGAACTGATCCGGGCGACCACCGAGGAAGAAGGCGGCATCGCCTTCTCCCAGACCAAGTTGGCGACGGATTGCCTCGGTTCGCGAAGGGCCGATGTTTTTTGCCAGTGGGCCGGCAGCTTCGTCTTTAGAATAGTAAGCGTTCACGAGTAGACCTAGACGATCAAAGTTTTCCTCGTGCATCGCTTCCGCCATTTCAGCAATAGCTTGTTGCATTACGGATGCTGCTTCTTGATCGGTCAGATTGATTTCATCTAATTCTGATTGCAGCTTATCCCATGCCTCGATCAAGTTTTCTCTAGATGCTGCGTCGCGTTGTTGTCCAAACATTGAGTCAATGAGATCAGCCAAAGGAGCCATTGCCTCGATGATTTTCCATGCGGGGTTGTCAGGGCTCTTCTTCCTCCAGAAGATATACCCCATCCCCGGCAGCCCTTCCTTCTGCGCAAACGCATTCATCCGGTCACAGAATTTACGGCTGCCACCAGTCGGGGCTGGAATGGCGCGGATTTCGGTGCCCTCATTCTCCAACAATTTCGCGAAAATCGCAAAGCCGGACCCCGCGAAATGCTCGCTCACTTCCTGCATTTTGATCGGGTTGCGCAGGTCGGGCTTGTCTGACCCATACCATTTCAACGAATCCCGATAGGCGATCTTCGTCCAATCGGAATAGGTCTTCTTCTCCGGCGCGAATTCCTCAAAAATCCCCTGCACCACAGGCTGCACGGCGGCGAAGACATCATCTTGTTCGACAAAACTCATCTCGATATCAAGCTGATAGAAATCAGTGGGGCTGCGGTCCGCCCTTGGATCTTCATCGCGGAAACACGGTGCTATCTGGAAATAGCGGTCAAACCCTGCCACCATGATCAGCTGCTTGAACTGCTGCGGTGCCTGCGGCAGGGCGTAGAACTTGCCGGGGTGCAGGCGCGATGGCACCAGAAAATCGCGCGCGCCTTCGGGCGATGATGCGGTGATGATCGGCGTCTGAAACTCGTTGAACCCCTGATCCCACATCCGGTTGCGGATGGACCGCACGACGTTGGACCGCAGCATCATATTGGCATGCAGCTTTTCACGCCGCAGATCGAGGAAGCGGTAGGTCAGCCGGGTTTCTTCGGGATAATCCACATCGCCAAACACCGGCATCGGCAGATCGTCCGCCTGCCCCAGCACGGTGAACCCGGTTGCATAAACCTCAATCTCGCCCGTTGGCAGCTTGGGGTTGACCAGTGACGTAGAACGCCCCTTCACCAGCCCGTCAATGCAAACAACCCATTCCGCACGCACGGTGTTCAGCCCGGCAAACGCTTCTGAATCGCTGTCTGCAATTACCTGCGTGATCCCGTAATGATCGCGCAAATCCAGAAACAACACCCCACCGTGATCGCGCACACGGTGCACCCAGCCCGACAGGCGAACGCTGTCGCCGACATGGGTTTTGTTCAGGTCGGCACAGGTATGGCTGCGATAAGCGTGCATTATAGGCTCCGGGTGTTGGCAAGGTCTTGCCGGATACACCCCTATGATGGCTCGAAGTCAAGGGCGGGCGGCGGGTATGGAACCGGAATGCCTCTCATTCGTTAGGTAATCGCACATTTCCGTGCTATCCTCGTGAACGCTCTGGGCAGCGCCGCGCGTGCGGTTATACCAGCAGATGGGGACCAATTACGTACCAAGGCAACGCCTTGCGACCGCTAAGAGGTTTGAATTATGTGGACAACCATTCTGAATAAAATGCTGGGCCAGTTGATCCGGCGCGGCGATCTGACCATTCATTTGCCCGATGGCACCGTGCAAAAGCACGGCGATGGTACCGGAAACGCGATCACCGTCCGGGTGACTGATCCAGATTTGCCCGGTCGCATGGCCCGCAACCCCGATCTGGCATTGGGGGAGGCGTATGTTGACGGCACGCTAACCATCGACCACGACGATCTGCACGGTTTTCTGGCGCTGGTCATCGCCAACACCAAAGGCGGCGGGGCGCAGGTCTGGTGGCGGCGCATGCAGAACGCGGCGAAGGTGATGCTGCGCAGTGTCGGGCAGTTCAACACCGCCAAACGGTCTGCTGCCAATGTGGAACATCACTATGATCTGTCGGGCGAACTTTACGATTTGTTTCTTGACGAAGATCGCCAATATTCCTGCGGATATTTTATTCATCCGGAAGACACGCTAGAACAGGCGCAAATTCAGAAAAAAGCCCACATCGCCGCGAAACTGTGCCTGAAGCCGGGGATGACCGTGCTGGATATCGGGTCTGGCTGGGGCGGCATGGCGATCACGCTGGCGCGCGACTATGGCGCAAAAGTTCTGGGCGTGACGCTTTCGCAGGAACAACACAAGGTGGCTACGCAGCGCGCCGCCGATGCAGGGCTTTCAGACCGCGTGTCGTTTCAACTGATTGATTATCGCCACCTGAAGGGCCAATTCGACCGCATCGTATCGGTTGGCATGTTTGAACATGTGGGTGTGCCGCATTACGGCGAATATTTCGCCCAAGTGAAAACCCTGTTGGCCCCGGATGGCGTGGCATTGATTCACACCATCGGCCGCGCGGCCCCGCCCAGCACCACCAACCCTTGGATCGCCAAGCATATTTTCCCCGGCGGCTATGTGCCTGCCCTGTCTGAAATGTCGGCGGCAATGGAGAAATCAGGCCTTTGGCCAACGGATGTAGAGGTGTGGCGGCTGCATTACGCGCAAACCTTGGTGCACTGGTTGCAACGCTTTGACGCCAATATCGACAAGGTTCGTGCACTTTATGATGATCGGTTCTGCCGCATGTGGCGCTACTATCTGATCGCGTCGGAAATGACCTTCCGCGAAGGGCGGCAATGCGTGTTTCAAATGCAGCTGGCCCGCCGCCAGGATGCCGTGCCGCTGACGCGCGATTATATCACCGAAGGCTCACGCCCCGACTTGACCGACAAAGACCGCTGGGATCAGGCCGCGCAGTGAATTACCCACCCAAAGTTGCACGCGGCCAAGATCGGCTGCGTGCAACACCGCTTCGCGTGCGGTGCCAGCGGTCAGCATTTCCGCCCGCAGTACGCCGGGCAACAATCCGCAGGTCAGTGGCGGCGTGCATAGCCCCTGCCCTGCATCGAAAAACACCGTGGTGATCGACGCATCGCATACCTCACCACGTTCATTCAGAAAGATCACCTCATCCAACCCCGCCGCCAAATTGGCCCGCGCTGCATCATAAGCCGCCCGATTGGTGGATTTCACCAATAGCCATGGGTCGCCTGCCGACAGCCGCGCCGTAGCCAAGCCAACTGTCCATTGCGCCGCCTTGGCAGGCATCGCGGCAGCCATAACCTCAACTTTCTCCTTAGCATCCAGGGTTAGCCGAACACGCGCGGGTGCGTCACCCACTGCCCCCAACAATGCAGCGCGCACTGCGCCCAGATCGCAGGCCCAGCCCAGCATCGCGGCCGACGCCGCCAAGCGCGCCAGATGCAAATCCAGCCGCGCAAACTGCACGCCATCCCAGCCAAGCGTTTCGATCAGCCTTAGGCCCGGCGCGCCAGACCCTCGGCGAAGCGAGCCTTCCATAGCGCCTCCTCCCATTCCCCGGCTGCCGTGCTGTCGTGCACCACACCGCCCCCTACGTTCATCGCCACGCGGCCGCCGTCAAACAGCCGCAAGGTGCGAATGGCCACATTAAACGACGCCCGCCCATCCGGGGCCATCCAGCCCATTGCGCCACAATAGGCCCCACGGGCATGCGGTTCCACCTCACGAATAATCTCCATCGCGCGGATTTTTGGCGCGCCTGTGATCGACCCGCAGGGGAATAGCGCCGCCAGCAAATCACGCAAGCCCGGCTTGCCTAGCAGTTTCCCCACCACCCGGCTGGACATCTGATGCACCGTGGCAAAGGGTTCCACCTTGAACAATTCCGGAACCTTGACTGACCCGACTTCAGATAGCCGCGAGATATCGTTGCGTAGCAAATCGACGATCATCAGATTTTCCGCCCGGTCTTTTTCTGATGCCTGCAAAGCCGCCACCACCGCTGCATCACGTTCAGGGTCGGGATCACGCGGCGCTGTGCCCTTCATCGGGCGCGCAGAAATCTGGCCCGCCGCATCAACTGTAAAAAACAATTCCGGCGACCGCGACACCACCACCGGCCCCTGCCCCAGATCGCAAAACACGCCGTGCCCAACCCGTTGCCGCGCCCTTAGCGCACCATACAGGCCCAGCGCCGTGCCGCGCGTTAACTGCGCCTGCATCGGGAAGGTCAGGTTGATCTGGTAACAATCGCCTGCCGTTATATAGGCAGCAACCTTTGCGAAAGCCGTATCATAGGCGGCCCGGCTGATTTTGGGGGTGGGCTCGCCCATAATGACATCACGCGCCTCTGCGCGCGCCCGGTCCATCACCGCGCCAGCATCACCCGGGCCTTCGTAAACGCCAAACGCCAAAAGCGGGCCTTCGCGCCCGTCTGGCATCAAATTTGCCAGTTTCGGCTCTAATGCATAACCCGCCTCATAGGCTACATATCCCGCAATCCAATGACCGGCAGCACGTGCGTAATCCAGTCTCACCAATGCGGGCTTTAAATCGGCGGGCTTCCAAACCACAACCGTTTTCAATGCCTGATCAAACAGAACAGGTGCAGCGTCAGGGCCATTTTCGCACAAAATCACCGGGAATTGCCTTCATCACGCACTACTTCAACATGGGTATCTAGCCTTTGATCTATGCCAATCCAGCGTGGCCGACCAGCCGATTTCCCCCGCCTGACCAGCCATTTCCGACGCCATTTTCCAGCCGCGTCTTGCCTGCTACACATTTGAAACAAATTATTCAGTGCTTGCCACACTGAAAATTTTCCACTTTGTTATGTAAAGGGTCGGCGGAAAGCCGCCTGAAATAAACAACACGCGACCAACCAATGGTTCGGAGGGAACGGCAATGGCATCTAACGACTATAATGACACAGACCGAAGCGAGGACATGAAGGTCCTGCACGGCATGGGCTACGCCCAAGAATTATCGCGCAGCATGAGCAAGTTTTCAAACTTCGCGATCTCGTTTTCCATTATTTGTATTCTATCCGGGGGGATCAACTCCTTCGCGCAGGCCATTTCTTCGGTCGGCGGCGCGGGTGCCGGTATCGGCTGGATCGTGGGCTGCGTGTTGTCCGGCATGTTTGCGCTGGCAATGGCACAAATCGCTTCGGCCTTCCCAACCGCGGGCGGGCTTTACCACTGGGGTTCGATCCTTGGCGGGCGATTTGTTGGCTGGCTGACAGCTTGGCTTAACCTACTGGGCCTGATCACGGTTCTGGGGGCTATCAACATTGGCACCGCCTATTTCTTTGCAGGCACTTTCGGGGCCAGTTTCGGCTTCACCGGCACAGACATGCAGGTTGTGGTCTTCGTAGCTGTGGTCACTGCCATTCAGGCGCTGTTCAACCACCTTGGCATCAAGGTAACCACGATGCTGACCGATATCTCGGGCTATATCATCTTTGTGACCACCGCCGTTCTGGTCGTGGCTTGCCTCTACTACGCCCCGGCCATCGACATCTCGCGGCTCTGGACCTTCACTAACTATTCGGGCGAAGCTGGCGGCAATGTGTTCCCGCAATCGGATAACATGAGCTATCTGTTCCTGCTGTGCCTGTTGCTGCCGGTCTATACCATCACCGGCTATGACGCCTCTGCCCACACATCCGAGGAAACCAAATCTGCGGCAACCTCTGTGCCCAAAGGCATCATCAACTCCGTGATCTGGTCGTCGCTGATCGGTTGGGTGATGATCTGTGCCATCACTCTGGCCATTCCCGATATGGCCGTGGCCGCTGGCCAAGGCTGGGGCATGTTCTTTGCCACCATGGATGCAATCATGCCAAAGGGCCTGACGACTGTCCTTTACCTTGGCATCTTGATCGCGCAACTGCTGTGCGGCCTTGCCACTGTAACGTCGGCAAGCCGCATGCTATTCGCCTTTTCGCGCGATGACGGCATGCCGTTCGGCTCCAAGGCTCTTGCCTCGGTCTCGCCCAAGTACCGCACCCCGGTAAACGCCATCTGGACGGCGACCGTGCTCTGCATCCTCTACGTCATACTGGCGATGTCGATCAAGATCGCGGGCACCTCAATCTACGTGATCGTGGTGAACTCGACCTTGGTGTTCTTGTTCCTCAGCTTCACCGTGCCGCTGGTGGCTGGCCTGTTTGCCTATGGCACGCCCAAATGGCCAAATCCCGGCCCATGGGCAATGTCGGCTGGCCTATACAAACTGGTAACCGTTCTGTCCGTTGTCGGCATGGGCGTAATCCTGTTCATCGCCATAGCCCCACCAAATGAACGCGTGCTTTACGTCGTTGCAGGCTTCATCGTCTTGGCGCTTGTCGTCTGGGTGCTGTTTGAAAACCGCCGCTTCAAAGGCCCGCCGATTGGCGACGAGGTCAAAAAACGCGCCGCAAGCATTGCAGCCGCAGAAGCCGCCGTTGGTGAAAAGGGCTGATTTTGGCTAAAGCTGCGAAAGGCCGGGGCATCTGTCCTCGGCCTTTTTACTTTTTGGGATAGAACTATGACCTACCTTCTTCTCAAGGCCGCGATCTCCGGCCTTCTGATTGCGCTGGCATCCGAAGTGGCCCGCCGCAATGCTGGCATCGGCGCGCTGATCGCGTCACTGCCGCTGATATCGGTGCTTGGCATGATCTGGCTTTGGCGCGACACGCATGATCCCATCCGCCTGGCCAACCACGCGCAGGCAACGCTGTGGTATGTGGCCCCATCGCTGCCGATGTTTTTGATCATTCCTGCCCTGTTGCGGGCTGGATTTGGCTTCTGGCTGTCACTTGGTCTGGGATGTGCTGTCACCATTCTGCTTTATCTGGTGGTGATCTGGGCAGCACCCCGTTTCGGCATCAACATATAGCTGGAATAGCCCCTTGCACCCAAGCCCCCCATCGCTATAACCCCGGAAGTTTTGCGCAAGCGGGGGCCGATATGCCAAAAAGAACCGACATCAAATCCATCATGATTATCGGTGCAGGGCCTATCGTTATCGGCCAAGCGTGTGAGTTTGATTATTCCGGTGCCCAAGCCTGCAAGGCGCTGCGCGAAGAAGGCTACCGGGTGATTCTGGTGAATTCGAACCCCGCCACTATCATGACAGATCCGGGGCTGGCCGATGCCACCTATATCGAACCTATTACTCCCGAAGTCGTGGCCAAAATCATCGAAAAAGAACGTCCCGATGCGCTGTTGCCGACCATGGGTGGGCAGACCGGACTGAACACATCGCTGGCCCTGGCGGATATGGGAATATTGAAAAAGTTCAATGTTGAACTAATCGGGGCCAAGCAAAAAGCCATCGAAATGGCAGAAGATCGCAAATTATTCCGCGAAGCGATGGATAGGATCGGGTTGGAAAACCCCAAGGCCACCATCGTTGCCGCGCCCAAATTGCCTTCGGGCAAGTATGACATCACCGCAGGCGTCGCTGAATGCATGGCCGCCATCGAATATGTGGGCCTTCCCGCCATCATCCGCCCCGCCTTTACCCTTGGCGGCACCGGCGGCGGCGTCGCCTATAACCGCGATGATTATGAGGCGATCTGCCGCTCCGGCCTTGATGCCAGCCCGGTCGCCCAAATTTTGATCGACGAATCCCTGCTCGGCTGGAAAGAATTCGAGATGGAGGTAGTGCGAGACACTGCCGATAACGCCATCATTGTCTGCGCCATCGAAAACGTCGATCCGATGGGCGTGCATACCGGAGATTCTATCACCGTCGCCCCGGCGTTGACCCTGACCGACAAGGAATACCAGATCATGCGCAACGGCTCCATCGCCGTGCTGCGCGAAATCGGGGTCGAAACCGGCGGATCAAACGTGCAATGGGCGATCAACCCCGCCGATGGCCGCATGGTGGTGATCGAGATGAACCCCCGCGTGTCGCGCTCCTCCGCTTTGGCATCGAAAGCCACCGGCTTCCCCATCGCCAAAATCGCCGCAAAACTTGCCGTTGGCTATACGCTGGACGAGTTGGACAATGACATCACCCGCGTTACGCCTGCCTCTTTTGAACCCAGCATCGACTATGTCGTCACCAAAATTCCCCGCTTCGCGTTTGAAAAATTTCCGGGGTCTGAGCCGCATCTGACCACCGCAATGAAATCGGTGGGTGAGGTTATGGCCATCGGTCGCACCTTTCATGAATCCATGCAAAAAGCGCTGGCCAGCTTGGAAACCGGTCTATCCGGCTTTGACGAAATTGAAATCCCCGGCGTCGGAGACGCCAGACTGCCAAACTACACGCCCGATGCCGCCGCCATTACCCAAGCCCTGTCCAAACAAACGCCAGATCGTATCCGTGTGATCGCCCAAGCCATGCGTCACGGCTTTAGCGATGACCAGATCAATCAGATTACCGCGTTTGATCCGTGGTTCCTCGCCCGTATCCGCGAGATTATGGATGTGGAGGCACAGGTGCGCGCAGGTGGCCTGCCCGTCACTGAATACGGGTTGCGCAAACTCAAAATGATGGGCTTCACCGATGCCCGACTTGCCACCCTAACAGGCCGCGACGAGGCGCAAGTGCGCCGCGCCCGCCTGCGCCTTGGCGTGAAAGCCGTTTTCAAGCGCATTGATACCTGTGCAGCAGAATTTGAGGCGCAAACCCCCTACATGTATTCCACCTACGAGGCCCCCGCGATGGGCGACGTGGAATGCGAAGCACGCCCCTCCAACGCCAAGAAAGTCGTCATCCTCGGCGGCGGCCCCAACCGCATTGGACAAGGCATTGAATTTGACTATTGTTGCGTGCACGCCTGCTATGCCCTGACGGCGGCGGGGTATGAAACCATCATGGTCAACTGTAACCCAGAGACGGTTTCCACCGATTACGACACCTCGGACCGTCTGTATTTCGAACCGGTCACGCTTGAATCCGTGCTGGAGATTCTGCGCGTTGAACAGGAAAACGGCACCCTGCACGGCGTCATCGTGCAGCTTGGCGGCCAAACGCCGTTAAAACTGGCGCAAGCCCTCGCGGATGAGGGCATCCCGATCCTCGGCTCCACGCCTGACGCTATTGATCTGGCCGAAGACCGAGAACGGTTCCAACAACTGTTGCACAA
>JACMNW010000406.1 GCA_014378345.1 Pseudorhodobacter sp.
ACCGCTCCAAATGCCGTTCCGACATGGCCACGGCAATGGCCACGTCGGCAATCAATATCGGATCTTCGATATGCTCGCCAAAGATCCGGATCGCATCGCGGATCGGTCCCGGTAGCATGTCATCGGTGCCCCCCACCCGCTGCACCGGTACCTTCTGGCTGGCACCTTCATCGCGCACAAACGGATGCTGGAACCAACAGGCCACTTCTGTCATCGTGTCACGCCCCAAGGTGTCCTCGATCAGACGCAGCATCAGATCAAACACTGCCCCCGCCCCTGATGCAGTCGACCGGCGCCCACCCCTCACAATCACCGAACGGCTGGCCTCCACATCCGGAAATTCCGCCTTGAACGCCGCTTCATAACACCAATGCACGGAGCATTTCCGCCCGGTCATCACGCCCGCCCGAACCAAAGGGAATATTCCGCCGCTGAATGCGCCCAGCGGCACGCCTGCCCGGTCCAATCGCCGCAACGCCGCAAACCCCTTACCCGGATTGGCAAATGCGCCAACAGGGGGAGAGATCAAAAACAACTCGTCCACCCCCGCCACATTGCCCAAGGATAAATCCACATCAAAGCGCACCTCGGCGCTGGACCTGACCGGGGCCAGTTCCTCGCCCACCAGCTTCCACGCGAACACCGGCCGTCCCGAAATCTCATTCGCCGCGCGCAGGGGTTCTATGGCCGATGTCAAACACGCCATGGGAAACCCAGGAAACAACAAAAACCCCAAGGTGAATGGGGCATCTTTAGGTTTCAACATGGGCTGGAACTTTCCCGAAGTTGCGCTAAACATTCATGGTAGTAAAGAAATTCGCCTAGCTGTTTCCTGAAAGGCAAAGCCATGACTGAAAGTGCCAATCTCGACGCCGACCCACATCTTGTGCCCAAAGGCAAACCTGCCTTTGACCAAGACCCGCACCGCGTGCGCGAGTTAAGCGAACGAAACCTCGAGGTCGCAATCGGTCGCGAAGTGCGCGCCTTTCGTAGGCAGCAGGGCATGACGGTGGCCGATCTGGCGGGCGTTACGGGCCTGTCCATTGGCATGCTGTCAAAGATTGAAAACGGCATCACCTCACCCTCCCTTACCACCCTGCAAATCCTGTCGCACGCCTTTTCCACGCCGATCACCTCTTTTCTGCGCCGTTTTGAGGAACGCCGTGAGGTGCAGCATGTCCGCGCTGGCGAACACGTTGAGATCGAACGTCGTGGCACCCGTGCCGGGCATCAATACAATCTGCTTGGCCATATCGGGCAGAACTCCTCTGGCGTTGTGGTGGAGCCTTATTTGATCACTCTCACCACCGATTCCGACATCTTCCCGGCGTTCCAGCATGACGGCGTAGAACTGCTTTACATGCTGGAAGGCGAAGTGGCCTACCGCCACGGTGATCAGCTTTTCCACCTGAAACCCGGCGACAGCCTGTTTTTTGATGCTGATGCCCAGCATGGGCCTGAAATTCTGGTAAAGCTTCCCGCGCGGTATTTGTCCGTCATCTCCTACCCGCAGGCTTAATCCTTGCCAAACCCGCAAGTCGTCGCCGCGCCATCATCAAACTGTGCCAGATACCCCGTCATCATATCGCGGTTGCGCAAAAATCCTTTATAAGCCGCCAGCGCATCCGGAATATCGCGCACCACGCGGTGCAGGCGGCGCGCCCATTTCGGCACCAATACCAGTTCATCAAACCGGATCAGGTAACAGCGGATCGGAAACACCATCGCGTTGGATCTTGGCAACCGGATCAGCGTTTGCAATTCCACCCGCAGATGCATGCGCGCGCCCACCGTATCCGGCGTCAGGCTGGCCCGTGTTGGCCCCCAGACCGGGTAAGTTTCGGGCGACGTGTCCAGCAACGGGTCCACCGTCATGGTCCAGTTGAACCGCCGCACCGGGGCACCCAGTTGCAGGTTCAGCAGGAACTTCAGGGCGCGGTCAAACACGCCGATTTCATGCGCCATTGGCACAGGGGCATGCCATTCGTGAAACCGCATGCCGATGTCGAAATCGAGGGACCAATCGGCTTGGGTGGTCACCATGCCCGCCTCCATCCACAGATCATCGTCGCGCTGGTCTTGCAGCGTCCAATCGCCTTGCGCCTGGCGGGTAATGTATTCCATTGGGCCGTAGGGGAGGGTGGAGGCGTCCAGAAACGTGAAGGTCTGGTCAATATTCAAGGGGCGGTTGACCCAATGCCAGCGATCGCCATCTTTGGTCAGGACAAACCACTGCGGATAATCTTTCGCAAAATTCTCCATGATCAGTTCCAGCAGATCCCAGCCTGCCAGTTCCATATGTGGCAGCGATTGGCAGCGCAGCGGGTCTTCCGCCAGCACCATCGCCCGGTCGCGCATTTCAGACACATAGTGTTCATCGACGTCGAACATATGCTCAAAAACACTACCCTTTGGCCCGGCCACATGCGGCTCCATATTGACCGAATACATGTAGCTGTCTTCGGGAAACGGAAACGGAAACCGCGCGATGGCGGCGGGCGAATTGCGAAAGGTGAAATCGCCGCGAAACGTCTCGTCGTTGAAGTCCTTGCCCATGGCTTGCCCCTACCTGTCCAACACCAGCGAAGTGCCCTCGAACCGCGATACGCAGGGCATGATCGCCTGCCCCCCGGCTTTTTGCGCATCGGTCAGCCAATGATCATTGTGCAGCAAATGCCCGTCACACCGCAGCACCCGCGTTTCACACTAGCCACACGCCCCACCCCGGCACAGATAGGGGGCCTCCACCCCCGCCGCCTCGATCGCCTCCAGCAGGGATTGGTGCGTGCCGACCACCACGGTTTTCCCGGATGACGCCAGCGTCACCTCGAAAACTTTGCCCGGCGGCGGTGCCAGAAATTCCTCGTGGTGCACTGCCCCATCGGGCCAACCCGCCGCGCGTGCCGTCCCCAAAACCCAGGCAATCATCGGCTTTGGACCGCAGACATAAAGATGCGTGCCAAGCGGTTGCGTTGCCAGCAGGCGGGGCAAATCCACCTTCTGCTCAAGATCATCAAAGTACAGATTGACCGCCCGCCCGTAGTGCTGCGCCAGAGCAGCACCATAAGCGCACAGCCCGGCATTGCGCGCGGCGTAATGC
>JACMNW010000040.1 GCA_014378345.1 Pseudorhodobacter sp.
AATGCGCAATTCCTTCACCACCTTGGCGCGGGTGGCGTCCGGCACCCCTGCGGGAAAGCGTTTGGCCAAGCCAATATCCGTGATCCGGGCCAAGCGGTCTTGCGCCGCCTCGCCATCGGTAATCTCATCGGGGTATTCGTAGGACAACTCCGCCAGTGAGAATCCGCAGCGATCAGCAATTTCCACACTGCGCTTGATCGCGGCGGGAAAACGTTGGAACAGCCGCGCCATATCTGTTGGCGATTTCAAACGGCGCTCGGCATTCGGCAGTGCGTGTTTGCCAATGCGGTCCACCGTCAGCCCTTGGCGCAGGCAGGTCAGCACATCGGCCAATCGGCGGCGCGATCCGTGGTGCATCAGCACATCGCCCAGCGCCACCATCGGCAGGCCTGTGCGCTGCGACAGCCCGGCCAGCGCATCAAACCGCGGCTGATCCTGCCCGTCATAGCGCGGAGCCGCCCCCAGATAAACCATGCCTGCAAAGCGCCGCGTCAGCCTTAGCAAATCGGCGGTATCGGCGGCGCTGCCCGCCCCCTGCGGCAATGCAATCAGGATCATCCCCGTGGCATGATCCATGACATCGGCCTGGCGCAAATGACATTCGCCCTTTGGTGCGCGCCCCTTGCCAAGGCTGAGCAACCGCGACAGCCGTGCATAAGCGGCCCGGTCGGTGGGCAGCGCCAGCCACTGCACCGCGCTGTCCATCAACACCAGCCGCACCCCGATGATCAGGCGCGGCAATGGCATGAGTGTAGGCTCCACCGCCAAAGCCGGGGCCATCGCCATGTCTTGCCGGCTGCAACTGTCCATCTGAATTTGCGACCGCACCTTGATCTGGGCATCCACCGCTTCCGCCCGCATCCGTGCCAGTTCGCGCAACGCCACATGCGCGCGCACCACACCCGCCAGCGAATTGCGGTCTGTAATGGCGATGGCCGCAAGCCCAAGGTCCGCCGCCCGCGTGACCAGTTCTTCGGGGTGCGACGCCCCCGTCAGAAAGGTGAAATTTGACGTGACGCACAACTCGGCATACTCCGCCACCCCGGCAGCGGCTTTGCGCGCAGGCCCCACCCCAGCCCCGCCCGTCACGCAAATTCCCCCTGCACATACCAGGCGGGGGCTTGCGGTGTGTGAAACAGCCACAACCGCCGCCCTTGCAAGGTTTCCAGCTTCCAGTAATCGCGCAACCCGCTGCGCCATGCCGGATCATCCAGCCACCATTCCGGCGCAATCCGTTCCGGCCCGGTGCTGTGCGCAGTGGTAAAGGCCATGCGCCGCCACGAAAACCGGGCGGGTGGTGCGGGGCCAGAGGCCGCAATCGCTTCGGGCGGAAAGATCAGCAAAGGCCGCCCGGCATGGGCCAACACCTCGCCCTCATCCCCGTCAGTATAGGCGGCGGAAAGCACCAAAAAGCTTTTCTCGGGGATGTGGCTTTGCGCGGGCGCATAGCGCTGCACGCGGTCAAACCCCACCCGGTTGCCCAGCCGCGTGATCAGATCATGCAGCTTGTCCGCCCCCACGGCGCGGGTCTGGTCCATCTGCTCTGGGGCCATGGGTTCCACCACCGGGGCGGTCAGGCGCAGCTGATCAATGCCAAAGCCCGCATCAATATCATCCACCGCGCGGGCAAACAGGGCGGCCATCCGGCCCGCATCGCACATCGGCCGGGCCAGCCCAATTTCCGCCAGCGCCGTCACCCCGTCCACCCGCCGCAGTTCCAGCGCCAGCCGCCGCGCGCCGTGGTGATTGCTGGCAAGGCTGGCGCAAAGCCTGTGGAGCAGGCGCGAAAGCCCCGCCATCACATCAGATTGCAACCCAATCGGGTCCGGCAAGGTCAGGCGCACGCCGTAATGCGGGGCTTGCCGCTCCGGTGATACGGGCTCAGACTGCACGCCCAAGGCCTGATCCAGCCGCAGCATCAGGCCCGGCCCAAACCGCCGGGCAAGCGGCGCGCGCGGCACCTGCGTCAGATCGCGGATGCTGCGCAGGCCCAGCCGTTCCAACCCGGTGACAGTATCATGATCCAGCCGCAACGCCGCCGGGGGCAAACGGCCAATGGCGGCCAAAATCCGGTCCGATTCTGCCACCCCGCCCCCATATTGGCCACCCCCATGCCGCGCCAACGCATAGGCCGCCCCGCGCGTATCGGCCACGCCCACGGCGCAGGCAAACCCCGCCCGTGCCATGCGGGCGTGCAGATCCTCCAACAGCCCATGTTCACCCCCAAACAGATGCGCCACCCCGGATATATCGGTGATCAGCCCATCCGCCCCGTCGCGCGCCACCAAGGGCGACCAGCGCTGCGCCATATGCACAAGCGCCGACAAAACCGCCGCCTCTGACGCCAGATTGGCGGGCTCTGTTACCAACCCAGGGCACAGCGCGCGCGCATCGGCCAGTGCCATACCACGCGACAATCCCGCCGCCAGCGCCTGCCCATTCAAACAATGCAGATGGTCGGTATTGCCCGCCCGCAGGCTAAGTGCAAAGGGCGCGTCACAGGGCCGCCTGCGCAGCCTCGCGTCGCTGGCCAACCGGGGGAACCACACAGATAGCACGCGCTTTTTCATTCCAACCCACGCACCAATCGCCCAAAGTTCCCTCTTTGTTCTTAATAAGCGACCACTTGTGCAGAGTCGAGTCTCGCCCAAGCAATTCGGGCGCACGCCATTCCGGCGCACAGTGCCAGCGGGTTTGTGCCGCATTGCTGCCCATGCCATCCCGAATCATCAGCAAGCCCGTGCAGCGCCCCGCCTCGGCCGCCAGTTGCAAACGCCGCCCGGCTGTTAGTGACAAAGGCTTTTGCGGGGCGGCAATCACAAAGCCAACCGCACCCGATCTCAGCGCTTCTTCCGTGGCCCATAGCAGATCAACCTCGCCCACCGCCTGCACCATCATCAGGCGCGCAGGCGGCAACAGCTGTGCGACACCACTTGGCAGCAGACGATCTGTATCGTGGCTCGGGCAAATATAAACCACAGGGCCAACAGCCGCCCCCGCCTGAACCATGGCAAACGCATGCGCCCCTGCCCCGCCCACTTCGTGAACGCGGAACGGGGCAAGTTTTGGCAAGACAGTTGGGCTGGGCATGGCATGAACATATCATGAACGATCAAGGCGGCAAGACGCTAAGGTGAAAAGACGGGCAAAGCCTGTATCTGGGAAAATTACACCCAAGTCATGCCAGTGCCGCCACCCGACATAGGCACGGCATGCAAAATGCCCCCCACGATCAGAAGCAATCCTGCGTCAGCAACCGGGCCCAAAATTCTTCAAAAGAATTTTTACAAGGATTTTCAGAAAATCCTTGTTTCCAAAACCCAAACTTAGCTTAAACGCGCCTTCACCATCGGCCCGACTGCGCCGAAATCCATCTGCCCGGTGTATTTGGCCTTCAGCGCCGCAATCACCCGCCCCATATCGCGAATGGAGGCCGCCCCCGCCTCGGCCACCGCCTCCGCAATAGCGGCATCCACTTCATCCGCGTCCAACTGGCGCGGCAGAAATTCCTCGATCACCTGCACTTCGGCCAGTTCTTTTTCCGCCAGCTCCATCCGGCCGCCCACTTCAAAAGCGCGCGCGCTTTCCTGGCGTTGTTTGACCATGCGGCCAAGGATCGCCATGATATCAATGTCGCTCACCTCGGCATCGGTGCCATCGCCGCGATTTGCAATCTCGCGGTCCTTGATGGCGGCGTTGATCAGACGCAGCGTGGACAAGCGGTCCGCCGCGCGGGCGCGCATCGCGCCTTTCAGGGCCGTCTGCAGACGGTCGCGTAATGTCATCGGTGGTTCCATCCCCATGGCTATCCAAGCGGTCACATTACAGTGTTGTAACATGCATGACAACTGATGCCTTTCTTTATAACCCATTGAAACTGCATCAAAACCCTTTTGCGCCTATGGCTTGACCCTGCCAGCCCACACCCTTAGTGTCCCCAAAATTCCGCAGATTTTCGATTAGGGGAGTCGCCGATGCCCACCGCCTCGCAAACCCAACCAAAACCAACCGCCTGCCTGGCGCTTGCCGATGGCACGGTGTTCTATGGCCACGGGTTTGGGGCAACCGGGCAGACGGTGGCCGAATTGGTGTTCAACACTGCGATGACCGGGTATCAAGAGATTATGACCGATCCTTCTTATGCGGGCCAGATCGTCACCTTTACCTTCCCCCATATCGGCAATGTCGGCACCACGGTGGAAGATGATGAAACAGCAGATCCCGTCGCCGCCGGCATGGTGGTGAAATGGGATCCTACAGCGCCGTCGAACTGGCGTGCCACGTCTGATCTGCACACATGGCTTGCCGCCAAGGGACGCATCGGTATCGGCGGGCTTGATACCCGCCGCCTGACCCGCGCCATCCGCCAGCAGGGCGCGCCTCACGCTGCCTTGGCGCACGATCCCAATGGCAATTTCGATATCGAAAAGCTGGTCGCATCGGCTCGCGCGTGGCGCGGTCTTGTCGGACTGGACCTCGCAAAAGATGTGACCTGCGCCCAATCCTACCGCTGGGACGAACAGCGTTGGGCTTGGCCGCAGGGCTATACCCGCCGCACCGGCCCCGGCCTGCGTGTCGTGGCCATCGACTACGGAGCCAAACGCAACATCCTGCGCTGCCTGGCCTCGGCCGGTTGCGAGGTGACCGTCCTGCCCGCCACCGCCACCGCCGAAGAGGTGCTGGCGCTGCGTCCCGAAGGCGTGTTCCTGTCCAACGGCCCCGGCGATCCTGCCGCTACCGGCGAATATGCCGTGCCAATGATCAAGGGCATCCTGCAGCAAAACCTGCCAGTTTTTGGCATCTGCCTTGGCCACCAGATGCTGGCGCTGGCATTGGGGGCCAAGACCGTCAAGATGAACCACGGCCATCACGGAGCCAACCATCCGGTCAAGGATCTGGATACTGGCAAGGTTGAAATCACCTCGATGAACCACGGCTTTACGGTCGATAGCCAATCCCTGCCAAAGGGCGTGCTGGAAACCCATGTCAGCCTGTTTGATGGCTCCAACTGCGGCATCCGGCTGGATGGCAAGCCGGTATTTTCGGTGCAATACCACCCCGAAGCCAGCCCCGGCCCGCAAGACAGCATGTATCTGTTCGAACGCTTTGCGGCCCAGATGCAGGCACGCAGAGCGGGTTAACCGCGCAATTCAGGATTGTTTTGAACAATATTTCAGCTCTCCCTTGGGTTTTAACTAAGTTTTAACGCTTCGTTAACCGAATCCAACCGACGCTTCTCCAAACCGGGAAAGCGTCCATGTCCGCCCAACTACTGCGCCCTTTAGATGACCTGTCGCGCCCGCTGCTGTTGCAGCCGCCGCCTGCAAAACGGTCGCCGGTCAAACTGCCTCACGCCAAACCCAATTCCGATGGCCTGACCGCACGATTGCTGCGTGACGGCGTGGTCAGTGCGGCCAATATGGTGGCAGCACTTGCCATCCATGCAGAGCGGCACGGAAAGCTGACCGATATCCTGCTTGCCCGCAACTCTGTGACCGAAGCGGCGCTCTACGCCGCACTTGCTGGCCATTGGGGCCTGCGGTTGGTTGACCCAACCTGCATTCTGCCCGATCCCAGACTGATCGACCGCTACGGCGCCCAACACTGTTTGGCGGATGGCATCCTGCCCTTTGGAGATGCGGGTGGGGCTACGCTGATCCTGTGTGCCGACCCAGATGATTTTGCACGGTACGCTGGCAAATTGACCACCACTTTTGGGCCGGTTCTGATGGCCCTTGCCAGCCCGCGCCAGATAAAGACCGCCCTGTTGCACTTGCGCGGTCCATCGCTGGCAAGCCGCGCCGAAAACCGGGTACCCGATGCGGAAAGCTGCCGTCAGTGGAAACTGGGGGCGATTGGCCCGCGTATGGCTTTGGTGTTGGCAGCGCTTGGTACCTGGGTTTGGCTGGCACCCCGCACAGTACTGCTGGTGGTCAGCCTCTGGGCCATCGCCACACTGCTATTTTTGACCGCGCTGAAACTTGCCGCCGCTATCGCGGCCTTGCGCCCCGCACGGGCAGAGCCCCCCGCCCCAATCACCGCGCGCCTGCCGATCGTTTCGGTGATCGTGGCCTTGTACCGCGAAGGCGATATTGCCGGGCGGCTGATCAAGCGGTTGGAAAAGCTGGATTACCCTCGAAACCTTTTGGATGTCGTACTGGCGGTTGAAGCCGATGATATCGTCACGCATCAAGCCCTTGCGCGCGCTGATCTTCCCACATGGATGCGCGTCGTCACCGTGCCAGATGGCCAGTTGCGCACCAAACCGCGCGCGCTGAACATGGCGCTGGATTATTGTCGTGGTTCCATTGTCGGGGTTTACGATGCCGAAGATGCCCCCGATCCTGACCAGATCCGCAAGGTCGTCACCCGCTTTCACATGCGCGGGCCGGATGTCGCCTGCCTGCAAGGCATTCTTGATTTCTACAACCCGCATACCAACTGGCTGTCACGCTGTTTCACCATTGAATATGCCACTTGGTTTCGCTTGATGCTGCCCGGCCTGCAGCGGCTTGGCGTCGCCATCCCCCTTGGCGGGACCACGCTGTTCTTTCGCCGCGATGTGCTGGAAAAGCTGGGCGGTTGGGATGCTCATAACGTGACCGAGGACGCCGATCTTGGCATACGGCTGGCCCGCCATGGCTACCGCACCGAACTGATTGAAACCACCACAGGGGAGGAAGCGAATTGCCGCCCCCTGCCATGGATCAAACAACGCTCGCGCTGGATCAAAGGCTATATGGTCACTTACGCCGTGCATATGCGCAATCCCGCCCTGCTGTGGCGGCAATTGGGTGCAGTGAAATTCATAGGTTTCCAGATTATGTTTCTGGGCACGATATCGCAGGTCTTGCTGGTGCCGGTGCTTTGGTCTTTTTGGGCGCTGCACTTCGGTTTGCATCATCCGGTGGGCGACCTTTTGCCCGCCATCGCGACCCAAGGCCTTGCTTGGCTGTTTTTCACCACCGAACTGATTACCATTGCCACTGGCGTGCTGGGCCTGCGTCGCACATCACACAAGCTAAGCCTGCTCTGGGTGCCAACCTTGCAAATTTATTACCCGCTTGCGGCCTTGGCATCCTACAAAGCGCTGCTCGAAGTGATCACCAATCCGTTTTATTGGGATAAAACTTCGCACGGGATTTT
This sequence comes from Pseudorhodobacter sp., assembly GCA_014378345.1. Classification (GTDB taxonomy): domain Bacteria; phylum Pseudomonadota; class Alphaproteobacteria; order Rhodobacterales; family Rhodobacteraceae; genus JACMNW01. Next base: position 7,147 of record JACMNW010000040.1, read on the forward strand.
TGATCACTGACCCCGCGGCCATCCACGCAAAGAAAAACTTTCGCACGAAAATTTTTCGCGCCTAAAGATTTTTCACTGAAAAATCTATCCTCTACCGCAGCTTCAATTCGCCCGCATCCACCCGCAACCGCACCTCAAATGCACTTGATATATGCGCTTTCAGCGCCGTATAAGCCGCGTCGCCATCGCGCGCCGCTATTGCCGCCACAATCTGATCATGCTCGTCCAACGCCACAGAATCGCGCCCCTCAACCGCAAAGGATGTTGTCGCCATCAAGGCCATCGACCGATGCACCAAATCCAGCTGTTGCACCAAAAACCGATTGTGCGACCCCAGATGAATTTGCTTATGAAACCGCTTGTTGGCCCGGCTTAGCGCGCGCGGATCACCGCCCAGCAACGCCCGATCATCGCGCACCATGCCATGCAGCACCCGAATTTCCTCATCCGTTGCATGGCGCGCGGCAAGCCGTGCGGCCAGCCCTTCGAGCTCGGTCCGAACCGCATACAATTCCGACAACTGATTATGGTCCAAGCTGGCCACAATCAAACTGCGCCCATCCCGCGTCAGCATGGATTGTGTTTCCAACCGCTGCAACGCCTCGCGCACAGGCGTGCGCGATACCCCCAACCGCTCGGCCAATTCAGATTCCACCAACCGATCACCGGGCTTGTAAAGCCCCGCATCAATCGCCTCTAAAATCAGCGTGTAGGCATCTTTTTGCACGTCTGTCCCATCCCATAAGCCCTGCGCCATGTCACAAAACTTTAGCCACGCAATCCCCCCCGTATCAACAGCAAACCATTGCCGTCGCCTGCCTGCCGCAGTACCCTACCCAAATGAACATCCCCAACTTTTCCCACGTCCGCGCCAATTTTTCGCATGTTAAACATTGGGTCTTTGACCTTGATAACACGCTTTATCCCCCTTCGGCCCGCCTGTTCGATCAAATCGAGGTACGGATGACCGATTGGGTAATGGCCTCCCTGAACGTCGACCGCCCCGAGGCGGACCGCCTGCGACGGCACTACTGGGCCACGCACGGCACCACTTTGGCGGGCCTGATGCGCGAACATCAGATTGACCCCGCGCCGTACCTCACCGATGTGCATGACATCAACTTTGATGCTTTGATCCCCGACCCCACGCTTGCCACCCATATCCGTGCGCTGCCGGGCAGGCGGATCGTCTACACCAACGGCTCTGCCCCCTACGCGCAGCAAGTCATCAAGGCGCGTGGGCTTGATGGCGTGTTCGATGCCGTCTACGGGGTTGAAAATGCAGGTTTTCACCCCAAACCAGACCGCGCGGCGTTCGAGACGATCTTTGCGCTTGATGGCCTGAACCCCGCCACCGCCGCAATGTTTGAGGATGACACCCGCAATCTTGCCGCCCCTCATGCCATGGGCATGCAAACCGTTCTGGTCGCCCCCGAACCCGCACCCGCCGCCTATATCCACCACCATACCGATGATCTGACTGCGTTTCTTGGTCAACTTGTCGGCTAAAGTGGTTTGAGTTGGATCGGATTCTACACCCCCACCACTCGCCCCGGCGCAGGGCGAGGCCCCGATGATTTCATTCCCAAATCCGGGATCCCTGCCTTCGCCGGGACGAAGGGGAGAGAGACGGCGATCAACGTGTCAGCCACAGCTTAGACCCTTACCCCACCCCGAGACGGTTTGTCACTTGGACAGCCGCCGATTGCCACCTACTTTAGTGTCATGAAACGCATCACAACAGACATCGTAATTTCAGGCGGCGGCGTTGCTGGCCTAACCGCCGCCGCCGCCTTCGGATCGGCCGGGTTCTCTGTCATCTGCGTTGATCCCGAACCGCCCGTCACCTCTGCCACCGCCACGGGCGCCGACCTGCGAACCACGGCCTTCCTGCAACCCTCTGTTGAGGTACTGCAAGCCGCTGGCCTTTGGGATAAACTCGCCCCCCACGCAGCGCCTTTGCAAATCATGCGCATCATCGACGCTGGCGGCGAGGCGAACGAACCCCGCCGCATCAAGGATTTCGACGCAAGCGACGTGTCAGACCAACCCTTCGGCTACAACCTGCCCAATTGGTTGCTACGCCGCGAAATGGTTGCGCGCCTGGCAGAACTGCCATCGGTCGATTTCCGCCCCGGTGTGGCAACCAAGTCCATCCTCACCCGCGAAACAGAGGCGCGGGTCACGCTAACCGATGGAACCGCCATCTCTGCCAGCCTTCTCATCGGCGCAGATGGCCGCAATTCCTTCGTGCGCCAAGTCCTTGGCATCGCCGTCAAAACATGGCGCTATGGCCAAAAGGCCCTGACTTTCGCCGTCACCCACCCGATCCCGCATGACAATGTCTCGACCGAAATTCACCGATCCGGCGGCCCTTTCACGCTGGTGCCGCTACCAGACCGCGATGGAATGCCTGCCTCTGCGGTGGTCTGGATGGCTGAGGGCCCCGAAATCCTACGTCTGTCAGCACTTGACCCTATAGATTTTGAAACTGCTATCAACGCCAGATCCTGCCATATCCTCGGGCCCCTAACCCTTGCCTCCCCGCGCGTGGTCTGGCCGATCATCAGCCAAATCGCCGACAGCCTGATAGGTGAACGGACCGCCCTGATGGCCGAGGCCGCGCATGTCATGCCCCCCATCGGTGCCCAAGGCCTGAACATGAGCCTGACCGACATTTCCACTTTGCTGGATCTGGCCCGCGCCACCCCCGACAGCTTGGGCGACGCCGAAATGCTTATCGCTTACGAAAAGGCCCGCCACCGCGATATCCAAACCCGCGTCATCGGCATAGATGCCCTGAACCGCGCCTCAATGCTGGGCGCTCCCGCCCTGCGCGATCTGCGCGGAGCAGCCCTAAACGCGCTTTACGCAGTTACACCCCTGCGCAAAGCTTTGATGCGAACGGGTCTGGGTGTGAGGTAACCCTTACAAAACCGCGTCAATGACCCGGTGCAACCGCGCAAGCGTGCCTGGCACATCGTAAAGCTTATCCAACCCAAACAGCCCCAACCGGAACGTCCTGAACTCTGGCCCTTCGCCCACCTGCAACGGCACGCCCGCCGCAATCTGCATGCCCAAAGCCGCGAATTTCTTGCCGTTCTGCACCTCTGGATCGGCGGTAAACGATACCACCACCCCCGGTGCGCCAAATCCGTCCGCCGCCACCGACCGCACGCCTTTGTCCGCCAGCATCCCCCGCACACCCGTGCCCAGCGCCCACTGCGCCGCTTTCAGCGCCTCAAACCCATGCGCCTTTGTCTCAGCCATTGCATCGCGAAACCCAACTAAGGCATCCGTCGGCATGGTTGCATGATAGGCATGCCCGCCACCCTCATAAGCCGCCATGATGGCCCGCCACTTCTTCAAATCAATCGCGAAACTGTTCGACGTCGTCTCCGCCAGCCGCGCTTCAGCCCGCGCCGATAGCATTACACAGCCCGCCGATGGCGATGCCGACCACCCCTTTTGCGGCGCCGATATCAGCACATCCACGCCCGTGGCCGCCATATCCACCCAGATGCAACCACTTGCAATGCAGTCCAGCACCAACAGCGCGCCAACGTCATGCGCCGCCGCGGCCATTGCGGTGATGTAATCATCCGGCAAAATCAACCCGGCGCTCGTTTCTACATGCGGCGCAAACACCACATCGGGGCGCACCTCATGTATCTTGGCCACCACTTCCGCAATCGGCGGCGGCGCGAATGCCGCCTGCGCGCCGTTGCCCGACGCCCGCGCCATCACAACCGTTGTCTCAGACGTAAACCCACCCGCGTCAAAAATCTGGCTCCACCGATAGGAAAACCAGCCGTTCCGCACCACCAGCGCATGCCGCCCGTTCGCAAATTGCCGCGCTACCGCTTCCATCGCGTAAGATCCGCCACCCGGCACCAAGGCCACAGCATCCGCATGATACACTTCGCGCAGCATCGCCGAGATATCCCGCATCACGCCGCCAAACTTGCCCGACATGTGGTTCAAAGACCGGTCCGTAAACACGACAGAGAATTCTTCCAACCCATCAGGGTCAACAGTGTCAAGCAATGCGGTCATCATCGTCTCCCTTAAGTTACCCGGACAAGATAGCGCCAGACCCTGGCCGTCAACCCGCCATTTCCGACACCCGGTAGGCAGCCTTGTCCAACCAGACAGGATCAATCTCGACCCCCCACCCCGGCGCGTCCGGCACCATCACCTGGCCGCCCTCCACCCGGTAAGGCTCGCCCAGAAACAGCCCCTGCTGCCACGGATAGTAATCCAAACCCTCGATCGACAGTTCCAGATACTTGCCCGCATTCGGCAGCGCCTTCAGCAAATGCATCGTACACATCGTAACCAACGACAGGTTCGCCGCATGGGGGGTGATCGGCAACCCACGCGCCGCCGCCATCGCAGCCACCTGCAGCGTCCGCGTGATGCCGCCCATATACATCACGTCGGGCTGGGCGATATCCACCGATGCCAGATCAAACATCCGAGCCCAGGTCGCAAATTCGCAATCCTGCTCGCCCCCCGTCACATCCAGCGTCAAAGCCGCCCGCACGTCCGCTGTCTGTTCGTATTCCCAATAGGGACACGGCTCTTCAAAATGCCCTATCCCGTTGTCTTGCAACAGCTTCCCCACTTCAATCGCGCGCTTGGGCGAATAGCAGGAATTGGCATCCACCAGCTTATCAACCCCGTCCCCCAAGGCCTTGGATACAATCGGAATAACGCTTTCCGTCCGCCCCGGCCATTCATCACCATCCCGCCCGCATTCGCGCCCAACCCGCCATTTGAACGCGTCGAACCCAAATTCCCCCCGCAGCCGCCGAAACCGCTCCGCCTCATCCTCGGGCAAGATATCCCGCTTCATCGAACTGGCATAGGCCCGCAGTGGGCCGGGGCTGCCGCCCAGCAGACTGACCACCGGCTTGCCTTCCAGCTTGCCGCGCAAATCCCAAAGTGCGGTATCCAGCCCCGCCTTCGCCCGGCGCAGATAACTGCCCGGATACTTATGCTCCCGCTCACCAATCAGCGCCAAAGTATCCGCGAAATCGAGGGCGTCCGTGCCCAAAGCATGTGGCGCTATCTGGCGATGAAACACCTCCACCGTGATGTCGGCGTTATAGGTCGAAACCTGCCCCCAACCCTGCGCCCCCGTTTCCGTTGTGACGCGCACAAATCCGACGAATTCGTTGCAAAACGTCTCCAGCCGCGTGATTTTCATC
>JACMNW010000407.1 GCA_014378345.1 Pseudorhodobacter sp.
GCACCAAGTTGCTGATCAGTTCGACACGGCTGTTAGCGTATCGGTAGGAACAGATTCAAGCTGTGGCCGCAAACCTAAAAGCGGGGCCACGCGGCGGGTGATTTCGGCGGCAACGGGAACCGACGTCCAGCCAGCCGTACGGCGCGGCTCATCGCCAGAGGTTTCAACGGGTTCGTCAAGGGTGACGATCAGCACATAGGCCGGATCATTGGCGGGGAACATCGACGCGAAGGTGTTGACGACCTTGTCGTCGTAATACCCGCCGCCGGGTTTGGGCTTATCTGCGGTGCCAGTTTTGCCCGCCACAAAATAACCGGGCACATCGCCCAAGCTGGCTGTGCCATCGGTGACCACCAACCGCAGCATGGCGATAGCGGCTTTTGCGGTGGCCGCACTCATCACGCGGGTGCCTTGTTGGCGTATTTCGCTGTGCAGCAAGGTTGGTTTAACTGTGGTGCCGCCATTTGCAATCGTCGCATAAGCGGCAGCAAGATTCATTGGGCTGGACGAAATGCCCTGCCCGTAAGCCGCTGTTATCGTTACGATATCTGGCCACTTTTTGGGGATCAATGGCTTGCCAGCGCGGGCTTCGACCACCTCGATTGGCGAAATGTCCAGCAAGCCAAGTGACGTCAAAAACGCCTTTTGCCGCACGCCGCCGATCAGCAAGGCAATCTTGCCAGTGCCGACATTGGACGATTTCTTGATGATGTCCGAGACTGACAGCATGGGGCCGTAATTTTTGCCTTCAAATTCATTGATATTGAAACGTCCCATACGCAGCGGAGGCGTTACGTCGAACATCGTGGAGGGATTGACCAGACCCAGTTCCATCGCCTGGGCGACCGCGAAGATTTTGAAGGTGGACCCAAGTTCGTAGACCCCCTGTACCGCGGGGTTGAACAGCGGGCTATCACCGGGATCACCTTTGATTGCGGCATTAGGGCGTTTGTTTGGATCGAAGGTAGGTAGCGACGCCAGACTGATAATCTCGCCCGTGTGCACATCCATCAAAATGGCAGCAGCGCCTTTGGCGTTCATCATTTGCATGCCGGTAGCGAGCACTTCTTCAACAGTGGCTTGGATTGTCAGATCCAGCGACAGTGTCAGCGGCGTGCCCGCTTGGGCCGGATCGCGCAGGCGCGCATCCATCACCTTTTCAATCCCGGCAGTACCGATGACTTCTGCGGACTGCACGCCTTCGGCCCCGAAGCTGGCCCCGCCCAGCACATGGGCGGCAAGGGTGCCGTTGGGGTAAAGGCGCATTTCGCGGGGGCCAAACAGCAGGCCCGGATCACCGATATCATGCACTTGTTGCATCTGTTCGGGGCTAAGCACTTTGCGCAGCCACATGAAGCTGCGCCCGTCTGTCAGGCGGCGTTGCAGATCGGCCCCGTTCATATCAGGAAAAATAGCCGCCACTTCGCGCGCGACGCGGACCGGATCGACCATATCTTTGGGCTGGGCATAAAGCGCATAGGTTTGCAGGTTGGTGGCCAGAACGCGGCCATTACGATCTGTGATATCGGCGCGCTGTGCAAGGATCGGCGCGCCGGATGCGCGCACCTGTGCCTCCACAGGTTCAGACGCCGCAAGCATCCCCATGCGGGTGCCGATCAGGGAAAATGCGGCAAAGAACGCGATGCCCAGAAACAGCAGCCGCCCCTCAGCGCGGGCGCGGGATTTGTCTGGCGTGGCCTCGTGCCGCAGGCGCTGGACCTCATTCACCGACA
>JACMNW010000408.1 GCA_014378345.1 Pseudorhodobacter sp.
CGGCAAAACGGGCGAGGACGAAATTGGCAAGTGAGGTATCGGATGGTACGCCAAGGGCTGCCAGCGCCTCGGCCAGCCAATGACGCAGTCGGGTGTTCTCAGAGCGGCAGCGATTGACGTGATCCCGGTCGCGAACGGCGGCTTCGGCGGCATCAAGCTGTGCGGTGGATAGGTTGAACGGGCCACGAATGCGGTTGAGCACGTTAATGATGTCTGCAGGGCCGTAGCCCCAACCAATGCGCAGGCCGCCAAGGCCGTAGATTTTAGAGAACGTGCGCGTCATAACCACGTTGTCGCGCGATTCAATCAGCGCAGCGCCACCATCATAACCGTCAACATATTCGGCATAAGCGCCGTCGATCACCAGAATGGCCTGCGACAGAATGCCCGCGGCCAAACGCGCCATATCGGCGGGCGAGATCATGGTACCGGTGGGGTTGTTTGGGTTGGCGATGAATACCAGTTTGGTGCGCCTGTTGCAGGCGGCCAGAATGGCATCAACATCGGCGGTGCGCTCGCGTTCCGTCACCTCAATGGGGGTTGCCCCTACGGCCATGGAAGAGATGCGATACATCAGGAAGCCATGTTCGGTGAACACAACTTCATCCTTCGGGCCGGCATAGGCTTGGCACAGGAAGGTGATTATTTCGTCCGACCCAGCACCACAGATGATGCGGGCGGGATCAAGATCATGCACTTCTCCAATGGCTTGGCGCAGGCTGGCGTGATCTGTGTTGGGGTAGCGGTTTAGCGAATGCATCGAGCGTTGAAACGCATCCTTGGCTTTATCAGACGGGCCAAAGGGGTTTTCGTTGGACGACAGTTTAACCGCATTCGCCACGCCTGCAACATTGGCCTTGCCGCCCTCATACAGAGCGATGTCAAGGATACCGGGCTGGGGGCGGATTGCGTCGTTCATTCAGTCCTCCATCTGCACAGGCGTTCTAGCGAGACAGCGGGTGCAATGCCAGTGGCATCTTGTCCCAATTCCCGTGGGTGAAGGGTTAGTATTTCGACTTTGATCCCAGCCAATCCATCACCGCCATCAGAACGCCGGACGAGACAAAAGTCAGGTGCACGATGATCAGCAGGTAAATTTCCTTTTGCACGACCAGCGGGTCTTGGTTCGGATCACCAATTTCAAAGAACCTTTTCAGCAGATCAATTGCGGAAATGGCGACGATGGAGGCGATCAGTTTCATCTTCAGGCCAGAAAAATCAACCTTGCCCATCCATTCCGGGCGGTCAGCGCCGTCACCAATATCCAGTTTGGAGACGAAATTTTCGTAGCCGGAAAACAGCACGATCAGCAGAAGATTGGCGGCAAGGGTCAGGTCGATCAGCGTTAGCATCACAAGGATCGCTTTTTCGGCGGTCAGATCCATGATCTGCGGGGCATAGTAGACCAGTTCGCGCAGGAAAATGATGGTCATCATGCCAAGGCCTATGGCAAGGCCAAGATACATCGGCGCCATCAGCCAGCGCGAGGCGAACAGCATGCGTTCAAACCCGGTTTCGATTTTTGATTTGTCAGTCATGGTGTTGCTTCCGCTTTGACATGAAGAAGGGCCCACCTTGCGGTGAGCCCCCTGAAATTTCAATCCGCCAAAGCTTAGTTCTTGGCGTAGTATTCAACGACAAGGTTCGGTTCCATCACCACCGGATAAGGCACGTCGCCCAAGGACGGGGTGCGCACGAATTTGACGACCAGCTTTTGCTGATCCACTTCCAGATAGTCGGGAATATCGCGTTCGGTCAGTGCGATGGCTTCCATGATCAGGGTCATCTGGCGCGACTTTTCGCGCACCGCGATGATATCGCCTTCTTTGACACGGTAGGACGCGATGTTGACGCGGGTGCCGTTGACGGTGACGTGGCCGTGGTTGACGAACTGGCGTGCGGCGAAAATCGTTGGCACCAGTTTGGCGCGGTAAACCACCGCATCCAAGCGACGCTCCAACAGGCCCACCAGCATTTCGCCGGTATCGCCTTTGACGCGTTCAGCCTCGGTGTAGATCTTGCGGAATTGCTTTTCGGTCAGATCGCCGTAATAGCCCTTCAGTTTCTGCTTGGCGCGCAGCTGCGTGCCGAAGTCCGACAGCTTGTTCTTGCGGCGCTGGCCGTGCTGGCCGGGGCCGTATTCGCGCTTGTTCACCGGGGATTTCGGGCGTCCCCAGATGTTTTCGCCCATACGGCGGTCAATCTTGTGCTTGGCAGACGTGCGTTTTGTCACGGCTGTTCTCCTTCAAATGTTACGAAGGTTGTTGTCCTTTGGCCTTTCGGCCCGACAGGTTTCCCTTTGCAGGGACCACCAACACCAACAAAAAACCCCGAGGCATTCCCCGGGATTGGCGGCTTATACAGCGGGATGCGGGGGAGTCAACAGTCAGGCCGCCCGATCATGCCGAAGAATGGCGGCTTCTGACGAGGTAAGATTGCGACGGGCGAAATCGCCATAAGTGAAGGGGTCATCGGCAAGGCTTGGCAGAATGTCCAGCAGACCCGCGCGCTGCGACGGATCAACCGTTTCCAGCGCGGTGTTCGAGGGATGAAAACTTTCCGTCTCCAACCCATTCGCCCAGACGATCTGATGCCGCTCCAACAGCACGTGCACGTAAGTTACTTCGCGCAAGCTGCGGTCGATGCAGATAGAGTCATCGTTCAGCAAATCTTCGGCGGCAACAAGCACTTCATCGGCATGAAACAAGCTTTGTGCGGCAGCGCCTTTGACCAGCATCCGGTGCTGCGGCGATACCAGCAAATCTTCGTCCGGACGATCAATGCCCAAAGCGCCGCTGCGAAACCGGATCGGGCGCAGATGCGGCATGGCGTAAAGCCGCGCGCCCGTCATGCGGCGGTGGCCTGTCCACAACACGGCTTGCGCGCCATTGTCTTTGGTTTGAATGGTGTCGCCGGGGCGCAAATCCTCGATCCGCCGCGTGCCGTCCGGTGTGATGATCCGGGTGCCGGGAGTAAAACAGATCACGCCGCCGGGATTAATCTTGCCAACAGGCACGGCGCGTTCAAGCGTGACGCGCACTACCCAAAGATCACAGTCTTTCGGCGGCACTTCACCCAAAAACATCACCAGCTGCACCCCCGTATCAGGCACCGGGATCAGCGTTGCCAAATAGCTGCGCCGACCGTCGGTTAATACAAAGCTGTCATCATGCTGCTCGGGATCAAGCTGATCGATCCTTGATCCAGCCCGCGGAGGCGCAATCGCCGCCCCGATCAGGCGGCGCACCATTTTGGCGGCCCGCCGTCTTACATCTATAACGCCTTCTGCACCGTCCAGAACCAGAATGCTTTGCTGTGCATCCACCCGAACCGCGTCGCCCGTCCAGCGCCAGGATGCACCCACGTTCAACACATTCAGGGGTGCCGCCTGCAACCCGTCTATTTCTGTTTGCGCCCAAGACATTACAAACGTGCCTTTGAAGCCCGTTTTCATTCCCGTCTGCCTGCCCGTTTTTTCTTTTTCTAACGAAAAGGTTAACAGGCGATTCGCGGCGCGGCTATGCCTAAAGCGCAACAGTCTGTGGGATTTGCGACGCACAAGCATAGCGATTTAGCCATAAGCTGCAACCTATGCATGTATCAACTGCAGATAATACGCAAATAGCGCACAATCAAAATCATTCGCGCGCCTTGATCAGTGCCACGATGGCTTGATGCACGGGCGTAGCTACGCCCACCTCGCGACCTAATTTCACGATTGCCCCATTCAGATGGTCAATCTCGGTCCGCCGCCGCGCCGCGATATCTTGCACCATGGATGACCGGTGTTCCGATGCGCCCTGTATGATCACGGGCTGCAGAAACTGTTCGACATAATCCTTACCCGTCGCATAGGGATGAAAACCATCGACCGCGCCAAGCACGCGCAAGGTTTCATCGGCCATGTCCATGATGAGCCTGCGCGAATAGCCATTCTCCAACAAACCACTATAGGTAAAACCCAGCAGCGCCCCGGTTGGGTTCAGACAGGAATTTACCAAAAGCTTGCCAAAAATGGCATGCTTGATGTTCGGGACCTGCTGCATTGGTAAGACCGCCTCGGCACCAAGCGCCAGCAAACTTTCCAGCTCTAATGACGTATCGCCAAACAGCGACCCTACCTGCACCGGCCCAGCATAGGCGCTTACCGTCACCTCAGTTGGGGCGACCCTCTCCATACCAATGCGCATCACGGCGGAATAGATTGGGATGGCTGGCCCCAATACCGCACGCGCCGCATCCGCGGACCCAAGTCCGTTTTGCATCAACAACACGGCCTTTGGCCGAATTGGCACTGCTGCAAAGGGGGCCAGCGCGGTCGTCACATCATAGGCTTTGGTTGTGACCACCAGCACATCACAAGCGATGCAGGCGTCGGTTAGATGATCGGTATCTTCAATCGTAATTTGGCCTGCCGCACAGTGGTGATCTCCCAACATGCCACGCACCACCAGCGGACTTTGGCGTAGCGCTGCGACAGAGGCCGCCCGCACCGTTAGCGTCACTTGCGCCCCGGCAAGTGCCAGACTTGCGCCTGCCACCAACCCCACCGATCCGCCACCAATAACCGTTATCCGCAATGCCTTTGGGGCCAATTTCCAGCTACCTTTTGCAAAAAACTTTGGTCAAGTCAGGCCGGGCAATATTGCGGCTTACGGCCCTACCCACACTTAGAAAACCCGCAATTCGCGCAGGTCATGCAGCCTTCGACCATCCGCATCTCATAACTGCCGCAACTTTCGCAGGATTTGCCGTGGCGGGTGCCAATGGCCACAACATCGGCGCGTGGATCGGCTTTAAGGCCCATACCTTCGCCTTCGATAAAGCCGATTGCCACCAGATGCTGTTCGATCACACCGCCGATGGCGGCAAGGATGGACGGGATATATTTGCCTTCTACCCAAGCGCCGCCGCGCGGGTCGAACACGGCTTTAAGTTCCTCGACCACGAAAGACACATCACCGCCGCGCCGGAATACTGCCGAAATCATCCGGGTCAGCGCCACCGTCCAGGCAAAATGTTCCATGTTCTTGGAATTGATGAACACTTCAAACGGGCGGCGGTGGCCTGCGATGATGATGTCATTGATGGTGATGTAAAGGGCGTGTTCGGACCCCGGCCATTTGACTTTGTAGGTGGCACCATCAAGGGCTGCGGGGCGGTCCAGCGGTTCAGACAGGTAGACCACTTCAGCCCCATCATCGGTTGCGCGGGCTTGGGCGGGGGCTTCGGACGGGGTTTTGTCAGAGGATTCGGATACCGACAGAACCGATCCGGTCACGTCATTGGGCCGGTAGGTGGTGCAGCCTTTGCAGCCCTGATCCCATGCGGCCATGTAAACCTCTTTGAAGTCTTCAAAGCTGATGTCTTCAGGGCAGTTGATGGTTTTGGATATGCTCGAGTCCACCCATTTCTGCGCAGCTGCTTGCATACGCACATGGTCCAGCGGCGGCAGAGTTTGCGCGTTTACAAAATAATCGGGCAAGGGTTTGTCACCGTTTTTCTCTCGCCAAAGACGCACGGCGTAATCGACGACTTCTTCTTCGGTGCGGCTGCCATCTTTTTGTAGAACCTTGCGGGTGTAGGCATAGGCGAACACCGGCTCGATACCCGAAGACACGTTGCCCGCATACAGACTGATCGTGCCTGTGGGCGCGATCGACGTCAGCAAAGCATTGCGGATGCCGTGTTTGCGGATGGCGTTGCGCACATCATCATCCATCTGCAGCATGGTGCCGGAGGACAGGTATTTATCGGCATCAAACAACGGGAACGGACCCTTTTCGCGGGCGAGGTCTACCGAGGCCAGATAGGCAGACCGTGCGATGGCCTTCATCCATACCTCGGTTTGCATGGCGGCAATTTTCGAGCCGTAACGCAGGCCCAGCATTAGCAAAGCGTCGGCCAACCCGGTGACGCCAAGACCGATACGGCGCTTGGCTTTCGCTTCAGCCGCCTGTTGTGGCAGCGGGAAACGGCTGGCATCGACGACATTGTCCATCATCCGCACGGCGAGGCGCACCAGATCATCAAGGGCTGTCAGGCTGAGCTCGGCCTTCGCTTCGAACGCATTTGTTACCAGCGTGGCCATGTTGATGGACCCCAGCAGGCACGCGCCATAGGGGGGCAGCGGCTGTTCACCGCAGGGATTGGTGGCGGCAATGGTTTCGCAATAATTCAGGTTGTTCATCGCGTTGATACGGTCAATGAAAATGACGCCGGGTTCAGCAAACTCAAAAGTGGATTTCATGATCTTGTTCCACAGATCACGGGCTTTCAGGGTTTTGTAGACCTTGTCGTCAAAGGCCAGTTCCCACGGCCCGTCAGCCTTGACCGCCGCCATGAAGGGGTCTGTGATCAGCACCGACAGGTTGAACATGCGCAGGCGGGCGGGGTCGCGTTTCGCCTCGATAAAGCCTTCGATATCAGGATGATCGCAGCGCATGGTGGCCATCATGGCCCCCCGCCGCGACCCTGCCGACATGATGGTGCGGCACATTGCATCCCACACATCCATGAAGGACAGCGGGCCAGAGGCATCGGCGGCAACGCCTTTAACCTCTGCTCCCCTTGGCCGGATGGTGCTGAAATCATAGCCGATCCCGCCGCCCTGCTGCATGGTCAGGGCCGCTTCTTTCAGGCCTTCAAAAATGCCTGCCATATTGTCGGGCACTGTGCCCATGACAAAACAGTTGAACAGAGTGACAGACCGCCCGGTGCCCGCTCCCGCGGTGATGCGCCCTGCGGGCAGGAATTTAAAGCCTTCAAGTGCTTTGTAAAACTGGGCTTCCCAGTGTTTTGGGTTGGATTCGGGTGCAGCCAAAGCCTTCGCGATGCGGTGCCAGCTGTCTTCCACAGTTCCATCAATCGGCGTGCCGTCAGCCGACTTCAGGCGATATTTCATATCCCAGATGGTTTCCGCGATAGGGGCTGCGAATGCGGACATGGGGCTTCCTTAAAGTTGCGGGCCATCGGGTTGTGTATTTTCTGTGCGAGGACCCAAGATATGCCCAAGATTCGGTTTGGTCAACGACGGATAGCCCACTGCGTCAACTTGAACTGGACCACAATTGGCTTACTATCTTAGATCAAGTCGATGGGGGAATCGTGGCAGAGTTCATCAATATTCTAAAGCTGTGCGTCGGGGCTGAATCGGTTGAGGATCTGACCGAATGGCAGAAAAGCCACCGGGACCGCTGGCCTGCGGGAACGTCGATGCATGTCACCCGCATGTGGCCAAAGCGCGAAACAGAGGTGACGGGTGGTGGGTCGCTTTATTGGGTGATCAAGGGTGTGGTTCTGGCCCGGCAGCGCATTCTGCGCCTGGAAGAGGTGTTCGGTGCGGATGGCATTCGCCGCTGTGGGCTGGTGCTGGGTGCAGACGTGATACGCACCGAACCCGCGCCGCGTAGGCCGTTTCAGGGCTGGCGGTATCTGGAGGCTGCGGAAAGCCCGCGCGATTTGCCCAAAGGCCGGGCGAAAGAGGAGGCATTACCACCGGAGCTGGCCCGCGCTTTGGCGGATATTGGGCTACGGTAGAGGGCGATCTTCAAGCCCTGAGGCTTTCATCGCGAAGATGGCCTGCGGGGGGGGCTTGAGGAGCAGCCCGTCAGATCTGAAATTCTGCCAGCCCCAAACGCGATGACAGGTTAGCAAGCGTTGCTGTGCTGGCCGAAGTCCAATCCGCCGATTTGGCCCCGTACAGC